>NZIX01000026.1 GCA_002691785.1 Fidelibacterota bacterium
AGCCGTATCATTGTAGAGCCTTCTTCTATCGCAACCTCATAGTCACCACTCATCCCCATTGAAAGTTCCGACAGGTCTCTATTTTTATTTTTTGTGTTAATTAAATCTTTTAATTTTCGAAGATTTTTAAATGCACGCCTTACNTTNTTNATNTTTTTTGTGTTTGGNCCNATNGTCATTAACCCAACAANTTTAAGGNTTGGTAAATTTAAACANNTTTGAATATCNTNNANCTNTNTTGGNANAAANCCNTTTTTTTGNCTTTCNCCACTCGTNTTNATTTCAATNAANCCTGTTATNTNTCTATTTNTTTCTTTNGCAATATTAGAAANTTTCTTTGCNAGNTTTACTGANTCTATTGTNTCTACAGTATCAAACAGAGACAAACANTTTCTTACTTTNTTTGATTGAAGNTGGCCAATAAACCTTCGTTCTATCTTNGGCATTTTTTNAAAAGNTTNAAANTTCTTCTCTGCTTCTTGAACTTTNTTTTCACCNATACTGTAAATATTTGANTTGTAGCTTTTNTCAATAAAAGAAAANGGGTGTGTTTTNGTNACAGCTATTANCTTAACAANGTTTTTATGTANNCTTTTANTTTGAGCAAGNTCTATTTTTTNATTAATAGATATTAGCTTTTCATCAAGGTTCATTCTTTAGTTGGCGNGTCTTCAATTCCTTCAATTGTNAGTTGTTTNTNNTCNGNGATCNCTNACTTCCTCTGTTGCTGATTCTTCACTTATTACCCTNGTAATTGAAGATATACTTGANCCTGAGTCTAANTTAACAAGCTTTACTCCTTGTGTAACNCTTCCAATNGTTCGTATNGCGGCTATTGGTTGNCTCATCAAAACNCCNGCNTCTGTTATTACAATCAGGTCNTCAGAATCAACAACTTCCATTATGCTAACCATTTTNCCTGTTTTTTCTGTACANCTCATGGTTAAGACNCCTTTTCCTCCTCTTGTTTGGGTTCTGTATTGGATTACATCCGTTCTTTTCCCAAACCCTTTTTCTGTTGCAACTAATATTGTGCCTTCTCTTTTTACAATCAACATTCCTATTACATAGTCTTCTTTTGAAGAAAGCCTTATTCCTCTAACCCCCATTGTCTTACGACCACTTGGCCTAATATTATTCTCAGAAAAACGAATTGATTTTCCTTCATAGGTTCCTAACAAAATATCATGTTCTCCATTTGTTATTCTTGCTTCAATAAGTTTATCTCCGTCTCTTATTTCTATAGCATATATACCGCCTTTTCTTGGTTTTCCATAGGCAGATAGAACTGTCTTTTTAACAGATCCTTTTTTTGTAGCCATAACAATATAGTGTTTATCGTCAAAGTCTTTAACACTTACAAAAGCTTCAACTTTTTCCCCGGGCTCACAACCAATTAGATTAACAATCGCCCTTCCTCTTGTCGCTCTACCTCCTTGGGGTATATCATAAACTTTCAACCAGTAACATTTTCCTTTGTCTGTAAAAAACAACATATAATTATGTGTGTTTGCTATAAACAGGTGTTCTACAAAGTCTTCTTCTTTACTCATTGCGCCTTGAACACCGCGTCCCCCTCTTCTTTGGGTTCTGTATGTATTAAGCGCGGTTCTTTTTATATATCCTTGGTGAGTGATGGTTAAAACAACTTCTTCTTCAGCAATCATGTCTTCCATTGAAAAGTTTGAGTCAACCTGTATTATTTCTGTTCTGCGTTCATCTCCATATTGATCTCTAATCCCTATAAGTTCTTTTTTTATTATCTCCATTCTCTTGTTTTTGCTTTCCAAGATTCCTTTTAAATGAGATATTACTTTTAACAACTCTTTGTATTCTGCTACGACTTTATCAACCTCAAGACCTGTAAGTCTCTGAAGTCTCATGTCTAATATTGCTTGAGATTGAGTTTCAGATAGATCAAAGCCATTCATTAAACCTTCTTTTGCCTGCGAAGGGTCTTTACTTCCTCTAATAATGGCAATAACCTCGTCAATATTGTCTAGAGCTATTTTTAATCCTTCTAATATATGAGCCCTTGCCTCCGCCTCTTTTAATTCAAATTTTGTTCTTTTAACAACAATTTCATGTCTAAAGTCAATAAAATGATTTAATATTGTTTTTAGTGGCATAATTTTTGGAATGCCTTCTACTAACGCGAGTAAAATAATACCAAAGGTGTCTTGTAGTTGGGTAAACTGATATAGCTGGTTTAAAATAACTTCTGGAACCGCATCTCTTTTTGTTTCAATGACAACACGAATACCGTCTTTATCTGACTCGTCTCTAAGGTCTGAAATACCGACAACTTTTTTATCACGAACAAGGTCTGCAATTTTTTCAACAAGACTAGCTTTGTTTGTTTGATAAGGAACTTCTGTTATAACAATACTGTCTTTGCCTGTTTTTGTTGTTTCTATGTGAGCCCTTGCCCTCATTTTAATTTTTCCGCGACCTGTTTTATATGCCTCTTTTAAACCATCCATACCCATAATAAAACCTGCTGTTGGAAAATCTGGTCCTTTAACATGTTCCATTAATTCTTCAACAGATATCTTTTTNTTGTCAATTATGGCAACTAAACCATTAATAACTTCTTTTAGATTGTGGGGTGGTATTTTTGTCGCCATACCAACCGCTATTCCCTCAGAGCCGTTTATTAATAAGGTTGGAACTGCCGAAGGTAAAACAGAAGGTTCTTTTAGTGTTTCATCAAAATTTAGATCCCAACTTACTGTTTCTTTATCAAGATCTCTTAACATTTCACTTGTAAGTCGAGTCATTCTCGACTCTGTATATCTCATAGCTGCAGCATTATCACCATCAATAGAACCAAAGTTTCCTTGTCCGTCTACAAGTTGATATCGCATAGAAAAGTTTTGTGCCATTCTTACCAATGCATCATAAACAGAGCTGTCTCCGTGTGGGTGGTATTTTCCTAATACATCACCAACTATTCTCGCAGATTTTTTATATGGTCTATTCCAACCAGAACCTAGTTCACTCATTCCATATAAGATTCTTCTGTGCACNGGTTTTAATCCATCTCTAACATCAGGTAAGGCTCTTGACACAATTACAGACATTGAGTAATTAAGATAACTTTCCTTCATCTCATCAACAATATCTCTTGGGAGGGTGTTGTCTCTATTAAAATCTACCATTTTTNTTCCTGTTCTTTTAAATATCTAGGTTAACAACAAACTTTGCATTCGTTTCTATAAAAGACCTTCTTGCTTCTACATCGCTACCCATTAAGTCTTGAAATGTTTCTGCCGCCTCAGCTGCGCTATTAACTGTTACTTGCATTAAAGTTCTTTTTTCAGGGTCCATAGTTGTTTCCCATAATTGACCGGGGTTCATTTCCCCTAAACCTTTATATCTTTGAATAGAAACTTTTGTTTTTTTATTATCTTTTTTCATTCTTTCTATTGTAAGGTCTCTTTCGTTGTCATCATATGCATATGACTCTTTTTTACCCTGGGAAATTCTATAAAGAGGGGGTAGGGCTAAATATAAATAACCACCATCAATAACNTCTCTCATTTTTCTGTAAAAAAAAGTAAGAAGCAAAGTTCTGATGTGAGAACCGTCTACGTCTGCATCGGTCATTATAATAATTTTATGGTACCTTAACTTTTCTGAATCAAAGTCTCCAGGAGACTTTTCTCCACTTTCATCTTCTGAGCCGCCGAAACCCGCACCAAGCGCTGTTATCATAGATTGAACTTCGTTATTAGATAAAAGNTTGTCTATTCTTGCTTTTTCAGAGTTTATAACNTTTCCTCTGAGTGGTAAAATTGCTTGGGTCCTTCTATCTCTTCCTTGTTTTGCAGAACCTCCAGCAGAGTCTCCCTCAACCAAATAAAGCTCACAAAAAACAGGATCTCTGTTTGAACAATCAGANAGTTTTCCAGGCAAAGAAGAACCACCCAAAGCGCTTTTTCTTCTTATTAACTCTCGCGCTTTTCTAGCTGCGCTTCTACTTCTTGCTGCCAGCAGNGCTTTTTCAACAACCTTTCTACCTATAGAGGGGTTTTCTTCTAAAAAATCTAGGATTCCTTCATAGACAATTTTATCAACAATTCCTTTGATGTCTCCATTGCCTAATTTAGTTTTTGTTTGACCTTCAAATTGTGGCTCTGCAACTTTAACGCTGATAATTGCTGTTAATCCCTCTCTAAAATCTTCTCCAGAAAGCGAAATCTTTTCATTTTTTTTCGTTTTTATTAGGTTGTTTTTTGCTGCATGGTTATTCATTGCTCTTGTTAGGGCTGTTCTAAAACCAGATAGGTGGGTTCCTCCTTCAATAGTGTTAATATTATTTACAAAAGTGAGGATGTTTTCGTTATATGTGTTTCCATATCTTAGTGCAACTTCAACAGGTGTTTCTCCATCCTCTTTATTAACCGTTATAATTTTATTGTGGAGGGGGTTATTATTTTCATCTAAATATTTAACAAAATCGCTTAAACCACCGTCAAATTTNAACGTATCTGTTTGTCCCCCTTCTTCTCGTTCGTCCTTTAACACTATTTCTAAGCCTTTATTTAGATAGGCGAGCTCTCTAAGTCTTTCTGATATTATTTTATATTCAAACTTAATTGTTTTGAAAACGGTGTTNTCAGGAAAAAAACATACCTTTGTGCCTGTTTTTTTTGTTTTTTCTGTCTCTTTTAGGTCGCCTTGAGGTACTCCTATTTTATAATCCTGTTTGTGAACCTTTTTGTCTCTGTAAACCTCAACCCACAACCACTCTGAAAGCGCGTTGACAACAGAGACGCCAACGCCGTGCAGGCCACCCGAAACCTTATAAGACCCTTTGTCAAACTTTCCACCNGCGTGTAANACTGTCATTACAACTTCTACCGCAGGCTTTTTCTCCTCTTTATGAATGTCAACAGGAATACCTCTTCCATTATCTTCTACGGTAACGGANCCGTCTTTATTAAAAACAACAATAACTTTGTTACAATAACCTGCTAGTGCTTCATCAATTGAATTGTCTACTACCTCATAAACTAAATGATGTAAGCCTCTTTTTCCGACGTCTCCAATATACATTGCAGGTCTTTTTCTAACAGCTTCTAAACCTTCTAATACCTTTATGTTTTCCGCGCTATATTGATCGTTACTTATTTGATTACTCATTTGAATCTTATTTCCTTAATAATATTTTTTTTAANTTTGTTGTTAAGTCTTTTTATTATTTCTGTTTTTTGAATTTGTAATTCTTGCTTCCATACAGGATTTGTTGTTTTTATCAACAGAGTGCCGTTTTTCACAGATATTGGTTTTGTGTTTTTAGATATTTTATTTCCTACTGCCTCACCCCACAGTTTTAAAGCTTTTTGTTGTTCTACGCCGCTCTTTAATCCAGATTTTTTCAGAAAGTTTTGAATTGCTGTTTGTATATGTTGCATTAGCGTCTTAACTCAATAGTTTCTTCATTAGGGCTTTTAAAATTTAACTCTGTTTTTTCCAAATTAAGAAGATCTGTTGTTGTTATTATTGTTTGTATAAGATCGTTTTTGTCTTGTTTTATTCTTTTTAACATCGAAATTGCTTTTTTGCTTCTTTTTAAATCAATTGTTGCAAATAAATCGTCGAGTAATAAAATAGGTTGTTGGCCTGTTGTTTTCTTTATATATTTTAATTCTGAAAGTTTTAAAATAACAAGAAGAGTCTTGTTTTCACCCTCTGAACCATAGGTTCTAATATTCCTTTTATTCCAAAGAAAAAGCATATCATCTAGGTGGGGACCAAAAGTTGTTCTTTTTGAAAAAAAGTCTCTTTCTGTCCTTTTCTTCATTGTTTTAATATATTTGTCTTTATCTATTTCTTGTTCACTATAGTTTAACTCTAGGTTAATATCTTTATCATATTCTTTAGCTGTCTCTAAAAATATTTCATTAAATATTTTTACATTTAGAGCCCTTTCGTGCCAAAGCTTCAAGCCTTTTTCTATTAATATTTCATTCCAGACGTTTAGGTTTGCTTTTACTTTTTCAATATCTGGGTTTGATTTTAACACAAAATTTCTTTGTTTAAGTGTTTTTGTATATTGTTGAAGAAAATTTAAATATTTATTAGATGTTATAGAAAACAACTTATCAAAAAAGAACCTCCTCTCTTTCGCTGGCCCTTTTGTTATCTTCTGTTCTTCAGGTGATAAAACAACAACACTGTTTATACCTAATAATTCTCTTCTTTTAAAAAGTTCTTTTCCGTTAATTTTTATCTTTTGTTTCTTTTTTCTATCAATTAGCGTAGAAACGTTCGTTTCTATTTTATTTTTTGAAAAAAAACCGTTTAAAACTAATTGATCTTCACCTTTTTTAATTAGTTCAACTTTTTTGCTTGTTTTAAAACTTTTACCAACAGACAATAAATGAATTGCCTCTAAAATAGATGTTTTTCCTGATCCATTATCTCCAAAAATCACAGTAAGTGCCTTATTAAAAGAGAAATGTCTGTCTTTGTGATTTCTAAATGATTTGATTTTAAGGTGATTAATTGCCAAGTTTTATAATGAATAACAAATTTAATCATTTAACCTTATAGGCATAAGTAACATCAGCGTATCAGATTTCTCTTCTTTTAAACTTGGGCTAAATAAAGCGGCGCTAATGGAGGTATTAAAATTTATAATAACATTTTCTGTTGGTATATGAGATACGACGTCTTTTAGATATTCAGCATTATAACCAATAATTAATTCATCCCCTTTATATTTAACATTTAATGACTCGTGTGCTTTTGATGATTTTTCTGGGTCTTCAGTAGAAATATTACAAACTTCTTTTTCTTTCAAATTAATAGCTACTTGATGGGTTGATTTGTTAGAAAAAATTGAAACCCTTCTTATAGCGCTCAAAAATTCATTTTTAGAAATATTTAACACTTTTTTATTATCTTTAGGAATCACGCTATCATAATCAGGAAACCTTTCATCTATTAAACGAGTTATAACAACATCTTTATTATTTTCAGCGGCTATATAGTTCTCACCTAGGAGAATTTTTACGTTTTTCTCCAGTTCTTGGTTTAATAAAAAACTTAAAAATTTTCTTGGTGCAATAAAATCTCCTTTAGTTGACTTTTTAAACTTTACCCCTCGATTAATATGTCTTACCAGTCTATGTCCATCGGTAGAAACAGCTGTTATCTCTGAGTTTTGAATTCTAAAAAGAACTCCTGTTAGTGCTGGTTTTAATTCATCTTTACTTATTGCGAAAGATGTTGTTTTTATAATTTCTTTTAAATTAAAACTATCAAAGTCAAAACTCTGTTTAGTTCCTATTTTTGGTATCTCTGGAAATTCATCTGCATGTTTAGACATTAGGTCGTATTCACCAAAATCTGTTTGAATTTTAGCNTTCTGGTTTTTTACTGAAATAGTTACTCTCGTTTCAGGTAGTTCATTTGTAATATTTAACAGCGTTTTAATTGGTAAACATGCAGCACCTTCTTCTTCAACGCTTACTGGTAGTTCAACTTGGATTGTTATTTCTAAATCTGTTGCACGGAAGAGAGTTCCTTTTTTTGTTGTTGATATCAGTAAACAACTTAAAATTGGTAGNGTTGATCTTGTTGGTGTTGCTTTTGAAACTTTTTGTAAAGCTTTTTGTAATTCTATTTTGGAAGTGGAAAATTTCATTTTATTTGCTCTATTTCTTAACTTACAATAAAAAATATTTTCTTTTTTGTAATAGTATAAAAATAGCAATAAGCATATTTCATAAAAAGAAAAATAAAAGATTTTATTATAAGTAAGAAGTTTTTAAATAATATCTTATTATTTATATAGCATGTTTATATGTTTGTAACTTTTTTTAATGCTTTATATATTTTATTATANAAANAAAATATANTCGAATCTGATAATGTAATACTTTATGTTGATTACTTTATTATAATCTTTATAAAACCATGTGTTATAAACATAAAAAGCAAAAAAGTAAAAAAATTTTTTTGAGATATATTGTTGATAACTGTTGTTAATAACTTTTTATCTCTATATAAAACTCTTCTTGTGCTTTTTTGATCCAACTATCATACCATTGCATTTTTTTATAATTTAAAGCTAATTCTTCAATTTTTGGATAATGATCTTTTAAATTTAAAGTACCGCCTTTTTTTACGTTTTCAACCCACAATAAATGTATACCTAANTTTGAGTTTATTGGAGGACTACAAACCCCNTTCTCTAGATATTTAATAGACTGTCCTATTTCTTCAACACTATAATTAAGAGGGTCGATCCAGCCAAGACTACCCCCAACCTTTTTTGTGGATTCATCCTCGCTATACTTATTAACAAATAACTTAAAATCTTGAAGTGTTTTTATAGAGTCATTTTTTATTTTTGTCAGAAAATCAAAAGTTCTTTTTGTGTCGTCTTGTGTTTTTTGAGGTGCTATTAATATATGTCTAACTTTTATTTTATCGCCTTTTTTTTCAAGTGTTTCTATAATATGAAGACCAAACTGAGTTTCAACGGGCTCACTAATTTGATTTAGGTTTAAAGTAAAAGCAATGGTTTCAAAGTTTTTTACTAAAGACCCCCTTTTAACCCAACCTAAACTACCACCGTTGGTTTTAGACCCAGGGTCTTCTGAATAACTATTAGCAGCTTCAGAAAAAGATATCTTTCCNGAATTAATCTCTTGTCTTATTCCGTTTAAAGTTGCTTTTGTTTTTATAATAGCCTTTTCACTCGGTTTTATTTTTCTTAATAGATGTCTGATTTGAAATTTAGTAGGTTCAGCGGGTAAACTATCTTGATATATCAATAAAAAATTTTCAATATCTTCTCTTGTAATGTTTATATTGTTTAACAGGCTTTGTTGATATCGCTCTGTTATTAACCTATCTTGCATTTCATACCAAAACTCTCTCCTAAAATCTTTTATACTCTGACCCAAAGCTTTTTCTGCTCCTTCTTTACCTCCAGCTTGAATTATTAAACTCTCAATTTGTTGATCTAGTGATTGATTTACCTCATCTTCTTCAACAACTATAGAATCTAACATAGCCATTTCTAATAAAACTTTTTGATCAATCATAGATTTTAAAATATTTGCTTGAATCTTCTTATATAACCCCGGATTTTGTTCAAAGTTTATTTTATTCTGTGCGGCTGTCATACTAACCATTTGCAATAAATCACTCTTTAAAATAATGTTGTTTTCTACAATAGCAGCAATACCATCAATTTCTCTATTATCTTGTGAAAAAATAAGAGAAAAAAAGAGAAAAAGCGTAATCTTATTAAGTTTCATTTTTTATTTTTCTATATTTTGAGTTAATAAAAATATTTGTATTTCTTTTTAAACTATCAACAAAAGACTTTTTTTTATTTGATTTTTTCCTTTTTAATAAACGTTGGTATATTTCATCATAAGAGGATTCTAAACCAAGCTCACTCCCTTTCTTATATCTTTTTATTACATCAAAAAGGTGAAAACCAAGCTCTGTTTTTATTGGACCAATAAAACCTGTTTTTGTATTTTCGAAAAGAGCTTTATCAATATCTTTAACAGAAAAACCTTTTTTTACAAAAACAGGTTCAACATTATAATCATCTCTTATTTTACTTGTGTTTTTTCTACTTTTTCCTTTTATAAGCTGTCTTTTAATAGATCTTAATTGTTCTATTTCTTTACTAAAAAAATGATGAACAAAAGCCTCCTCTTGTTTTCTGCTAAAAAAACCTTTTGATGAATTATAATAATCTAAAACCTCCTTTTTAGAGATGTTAATATCTTTTGTAAGCGAATTATCAAGAAAAGAAGAAATAACAAGTTTATTATAAAACAAATCTCGTTCTTTTTTTAGTTTTTTATCTTTAAAAAAACCAGCTTTCTCTGCTTTTTCTATTAAAACTTTCTCTGTAACCCAGTTTTCAACAAAGTCAAAAACTTTATCTTCTGTCATACTTTTATCTATATCATCTTCTAGTAAGACTGAAGAACCAACTCTTGCAAGAGGGTGTTCTATTTGGCTTTCTTTAGAACAACCAACAAAGGAAAATATAAATATTAAAAAACATATCACAATATAAAGTTACACAAAATCTTCATTTGAAAACAAATGAGCAAGCCTTGATATAAGACGAGGGCCATTAGCAAAAGAATAAACAGAAAACATAAAAAAAGGACTGTTTGAATTTTCATATTTAATTTTACAGGACATCTCTTTTTCAAAGCTAGAAAGTTTGTTTATTAGAACGAGAGGGTCTTGGTCCGAACGAAAGTTTTCTAATGTAAACAAGAAAGAGTTTTTATTAACAACAACCTTGGAAACAAGCGAGTTTGAAAAAAGAACTCTTATTTCTGATAAAAAAAACAAATTTATAGCGGCCTGTTTTAATGGACCGAAACGATCAACAACCTCCTCTTTTATATCTTTTACTTTTTCTGAATTTAATGCATTTGAAATCTTATTATAAAAAGACAACCTTTGAGTATTGTTTTTTATATAGTTTCGATCAAAATAAGCATCTCCATAATGAACAACAACAGGTTCTTTTAAAAGCTTATAATCCACGCTTTTACTTTTTGATAATTCTTCTTTTAACATTTCACAATAAAGCTCGAACCCAACACTAGAAATATGTCCACTTTGTTTATATCCAAACAAGCTCCCTGCTCCACGAATTTCGAGATCTTTCATTGATATATTATATCCAGAGCCTAGGGTTGTAAACTCCTCTAAAGTTTTTAATCTTTCTCTTGCTTCATTTTTTAGCTTTGACTTAGGAATAAAAAGCAAACACCGCGCTTGCCTTTCTGCTCGACCAACACGACCACGAATCTGGTAAAGCTGTGACAGCCCAAAGTTTTGAGCGTCGTTTATAATAATGCAGTTAGCGTTAGGTATGTCTAAACCGGATTCTATAATTGTTGTACAGACAAGAACATCTATAGTTCCATCAAAAAAGGACAATATTTTTTCTTCCATTTCATAAGGAGGCATCTTACCATGAAGAGATTGAATTGAAAAGTTTGGGAACTTCTTTTTAATTTTTTGTTGATATAAATAAAGACTCTTTATATCGTTTTGAAGGAAAAAAACCTGCCCCCCTCTCCTTAATTCTATTTCTATGTAATTAAAAACAAGCTCCCAGTCAAAAAAACGAATAGAGGTTTCGATTGGTTTTCTAGATTTTGGAGGCGTTTGAATTAAACTAACATCTCTGATACCAACAAGTGATTGTTGGAGGGTTCGAGGTATCGGTGTTGCGGTAAGGGTTAAAACATCTACATTTTTTTTCATTGCCCTAATTTTTTCTTTATGGCTAACTCCAAACCGATGTTCTTCATCGACAACCAACAAACCAAGATTTGGAAAAAAAACATCATTTGAGAGAACCCGGTGGGTTCCGACAACCACATCAAATTTGTTGTTTTTTAGATCTTCTAAAACAACCTTTTGTTCCCTCGGGCTTTTAAACCGAGATAATAAAGCAACCCTTACGCCAAGAACTTCCAATCTGTCTTTACAAGAAATATAATGTTGGTCAGCTAAAACAGTTGTGGGGCAAAGAAACAGAGACTGCTTACTAGATAATGCCGCCTTAAAAATAGCCCTTATTGCAACCTCTGTTTTACCAAAACCAACATCACCACAAACCAACCGATCCATTGGCTTTTCGGTGTTCATATCGGCGAACACATCTTCAAAAGCCTTTTTTTGATCTTGGGTTTCCAAAAAAGGAAAAGAGTTTTTAATTTCGCCGTTTAAGTCGTTGTTTTTAATGTATTTAAAGTGTCTTTTATTCTCTTTTTTTGAATAAATGCTTAATAACTCAGACGCGACAAGGGAAACCGCCTTCCTGGTTTTTTTTAGTTCATTGTTCCATTTTTTTGAGCCTAAAGAGCTTATCTTTGGGTTGTTTGATGAACCAATAAACTTATGAACTAAGTTTAGTTTTTCGATCGAAACAAAAACGGTAGAATTATTATCATACTCAATCTCTAATAACTCTCTTGTGTTATTAGAAGACTCTTTAACTACTAAGCCTAAAAAAACACCAACACCAAAAGAGCGATGCACTATAAAGTCACCCTTTTTCATATTTGAAATATCAGAAATACTAAGGTCTCTGTCTCTTTCGGTATAGTTAGAAACCCACTTAGTCTTATTTTGTTTTGTGTTTAGAAAACTTCTTGAAGAAACGTGCAACTCTCTTCTCTCAGATAAAATAAACCCTTTGTTTAAATTTTCTTCTTTCCATAAAAATTTCAAATTATTATCCGGGAAAATAGGCCTGTTCTCCTTTTCTCCATAAACATAAATAGAAAACCC
>NZIX01000027.1 GCA_002691785.1 Fidelibacterota bacterium
ATCTAATAATGCAACCATCGTTCTTCCAGAACTCATTAACGCATCATCTAAAATAGCAAACTTTGAAAAAATAACTAAATCATTGTATGTCCAACTTGAATTCCATTCATCATCCGGGAACCATGATTGGATAATACCACCTATAAATTGCCATTCATTGTGTTCTTGTAGAATAATAATATCTGGATTTAAAGCCTGGAATATTCGTTTAAAATAAATTTGCCTATCAATATCAATAATTCCCTCATTAAGAGTATTATATGAAATTATTCTTATATCATCAACATTACTTTTTTCAAGACTAATTGATTCTGGATCATCAATCAAACTATCACTTATAGAAAATAAAAGCCCTCCACGATCATCAGGAATAAAATCGCCTCCAAACTCTATTTCCGATACTAGAAGAGTACCATTGAACAATATTTGTTCTCCATTTAATGTGAGAGCAGATGATTCTAATGCAATTGCAATTTCAAATTCTGAAGAGGTAATGGTAGGTGCTATTCTCAAGGTTAAATCATTCTGACTAATCTCACTTTGATTGCCATCAATATATATGTAACCTAGACGACTTCCAAAGTTCCAGATAAGTTCGGCACCCATACCATGATGATTATAACCAGTTGTGGAATCATTATCTGAATCGATATATAAATGAAATTCATTCCAGTTTTGCAATAAAAATTCACCATCATAAAAATTTAAATATATAAACAGGAATTCATTATCATGTGTGATTTTTAATTTATAAAAGTCTGCTTCTTGTGCATCACCTTGATAATCAATATGACTCGTAGATATACCTTCCCAATCATCAAAATTACCATCAATACTTATTGGATTTGCTCCAAATATGCCAGAAAATAAAAGGCCAAATAAAATATCATTTGGCCTTTTTAATGGTAATATTTTAAAATTCAAATTTAAAATTAAAACCTATTTGCTTTTTACTTCTATTGTTAAACACCTGTTTTAGATTTTCATTAAATCTAAAACTAATCTAACTCCCCATCCAGTAGCACTGCCTTTAGGATTAATACTATTAGGATTTCCGCCCCAAGCAGTTCCTGCAATATCAAAATGAGTCCAAGGAATATCTTTTCCTACAAATGCCTTTAAAAATGCTCCTCCTGCGATAGATCCTGCCTGTCTTGCGGATCCTAAGTTTTTAACATCAGCAATTTCGGATTTAACTTGTTTGATAAATTCTGGCCAAAGAGGGAATTCCCATACTTTTTCTGATGATTTTTTTGATGAGGCTTTAATTTGGGACATCAGTTCATCATTATTTCCCATAACTCCAGTAGCAATATGACCAAGAGAGATTAAAACTGCTCCTGTTAAAGTAGCAAAGTCTAAGATATATTCAGGATCATAATGTTTGCTTGCATAAGATAATGCATCNGCTANAATTAACCTTCCCTCAGCATCTGTATTTAGTACNTCTATTGTCTTTCCATTATAAGCTTTAAGAACATCTCCAGGCTTATATGCTTTTGCACCCACTAAATTTTCTGTGGATGGAACAATACAGACTGCATTAATAGAAGGTTTTAGCGATGCAATTGCTTTGAAAACACCTAAAACAGTTGCTGAACCACACATATCATATTTCATCTCATCCATTGAAGCAGAAGGCTTAATTGATATTCCTCCGGCATCGAAGGTTAAACCTTTACCAACAAGAACTTTTGGTTTTTCATCTCCTCCATTCATATACTCTAAAACAATAAATTTAGGGGGTTCATCTGAACCTTGTGCTACGCCAGCGAGTGCACCCATTCCCATTTTTGTAAACTCATCCCGTTCAAAGACAGTTAACTTCATATTCCCCTCTGAAGCAATTTCTGCNGCAAATTCAGCTAAATGAGTTGGAGTGGCAATATTTCCAGGATGATTTGATAAATCTCTAGCAGAACAAACAGCATCACCAATGATTGCACCTTTCTCAACTTCATCAATTTTACTATTTAGTACGGTAGCTTTTTCTAATTGAAATACATTTTCTTTATTGGTTTTATAATTGAGAAATTGGTAACTACCTAATACAAGACCTTCTCCCATGGCCTGACAAAAACCTTCTCCTTCACAAAAACACTCAATTGCCAGTGAACTAATTTTTTTATCTATTGCATATCTAGATACCTTACCAGAAACAGTTCGTATGGTCTCTGCATTAATTTTTTCTTTATCACCAAGACCAATTAAAAGAACTCTTTTATCACCCAAATAAAATAAATGAGTTTCTTCAACCTTACCCTTCACATCACCAATNTCGATCGCATTTTGAAAAACTCCGTTATATTGTTCATCAATTTTTGCTGCAAGTGTTGTTAAAGTTTTATTTTTATATACCCCTACAGCTGTTAAACCAGCATCTAATTCTGTCCATTCGCCATTAAATGAATTAACAGTTGAAATATTTGCCATAAAAATCCTTATTGTGTTTTAATTATAAAAAAGCGGACTAAATTATACTATAATTTGAATATCTACTACTACGATAATTAAAGTAATATTAAAATAATTAAATCTAATTTATTAA
This sequence comes from Fidelibacterota bacterium, assembly GCA_002691785.1. Classification (GTDB taxonomy): domain Bacteria; phylum Fidelibacterota; class Marinisomatia; order Marinisomatales; family UBA1611. The sequence goes on from NZIX01000027.1 coordinate 2,549, forward strand.
TGAATTTTCTAAAAATTAAAGAAGAAGAGCAAAAACCTTTAATTTTACTCTTTTCAATATTTTTTTGCATTGTCTCAACAAGTATTACTGGTTCATCTGTTAGAGACACTTTTTTTCTTATCAACTTTGATAAATCATATCTTCCTGTCATGTATATACTTATTGCACTAAGTATGGCGTGGATAATTTCGATTTATAAAAAGCTGACTTCTAATAAGGATCCAATATCGATTATTACCATATCTAACTTTGTCTTTTTTATTCCAATTTTATATTTAAAATTCAACTTAAATGGTGTTTTTATTCCAATATTTTATATTTGGGTAGAAATTATTACCGTTTTATCAATTCTTCAGTTTTGGATGCTAGCTGCAGATGTTTTTAACCCCCGCCAAGCAAAAAGGCTCTTTACCCTCATTGGTGCAGGAGGTTCCTTTTCTGGAATAGGTATCGGATATATCATCAAACCTTATGTCACAGAATTTGGTCCAGGAAATCTATTATACTTGACTATTTTTTTTATTTTTTTAACTGTTTATTTTGTTCGAAAAATTGATCCATTTATAAAAAATAATCCAATAAAGAATACCAATTTAAATACATCAAATAATAAATCATTTGCCAATTTATCACCCTATATTAAATACATTGCTATAATGGTAGCCTCTTCTGCTGTTATTTCTAAAATCGTTGATTATCAATTTAAAATTATGGCTTCAAACACATTCACAAACCAAGATGAATTAATTAGTTTTTTTGGCTCCTTTTATATATTAACTGGTCTCGCAACATTAATAATGCAATTCTTTATTACAAATATTGTTTTGAGATATTTTGGTATATTATTGGGATTGATGATACTTCCAACTATGTTGACTATTAGCTCAGCAAGTTTTTTTATTACAGGAACCCTTTCAGCAATATACTTAGCAAAATTTTCAGATCAAGTTTTTAAATTTTCTATAAATAACTCAATTCAAGAGATTTTATGGCTTCCTATTAAATCTAAAGTTAAAAAGATAACTAAACCCCTAATTGATGGAACATTAAAATCAAGTATCGAGGGTTTAGCAGGTTTTTTTATCTTTATATTGACATTTTATAGTTTCATTCCAGAATCAAAAGTATATATGCTAAGTATTATTATACTTTTAGGAGCTATTTTTTGGATTTATAATAACTTTAGATTAAAAAGAGGATATGTTGATTCGTTAATTGAATCTATTGAAGATAGAGATCTCTTTTTAGATGACGTGAATTTTAACATTAATGATTCTCAAATTGTTAAAACTATAGATATTGCCTTAAATAGTAAAAATGAATTCAAACAGTTATTTGGTTTGGATCTATTATGGAAACAAAATCTTAATCCGTGGGTGGTTACAATCAAAAGTTTATTTAAATCCAAAAATTATAAAATTAGAAGAGCAGTTTTAGAACTAACTTGGAAAAAATCTGAAATATTATCTAATGAAATGCTCATAAAAATTATTAAATCTGATGATGAAATAAGACCCTTTGCTATAGCATGTGCTGGAGACAGGAGAGTAAACAATCTTGAAGATATCTTACAACCTTATCTAGTTTCTGATTCTATTTTACTTATGGCTTCATCATCGGCTTCTATTATAAAGTACAATCCCAAACATAAAAAAGCATTATTAGTAGTAAAAAAAATATTAAATAATTCAGATCATGAAAAAATAATCATTTTACTTGGCTTTTTAAAAGAGCTAGGCTATCTCATTTCTGATAATCAATTTATTCATTTTTTCCAAAAAGGTTCCCGAGAACTCAAGATTGAATGCTTAGAAATACTTGAAAAATCTCCTAGATTATCTTTAATTGCTCCAATTATAAGGTGCTTATCTGATCCTTTAATATTTCCCCAAACAGAAAAAGCACTCTTTAAAATAAAAAAAACAATCATTCTAAAAGAAATTAATTTATTATTATCAATTAACAACCTTAATGATAAATTAAATTTTGGGATTTTAAAAATCCTTCATAATTATGATCATACCAAAGCTGTAAATTTAAATATCAGTGCACTAGATAATAATGTTTTAAGTTTTGTTAATGAAGCCTGTAATAATTTAATTGATATCTCTAAGCAAAGCACATTTAGTAAAGAGGCCATACAAATTATTGACGAAAAGATATATCAATTTGCGAACCAAGCTTTTATTTTACATTTAATCCAAAATGAAATTTTTGATGATGAAGATGCACTCATAATTAACGATTATATTAAAAGTGATTTAAAGTTATTAATTGAAATTATATTAAAGCTTGGAGCCATCAAAGATCCAACTATACCTATTGAAACATACATTCGATATATTCAAAGTAGAGATCCTCGATTTTTGCCTCTAGTTATTGAATTGATAGATACAACATTTACTAAAAGAAATAAGAAGGTTACACTCCCATTAATTGAATCAGATGCAGATACTATTAATTCATTAGAAGAATTTTTTCCACTCAAAAAAGTATCTAAAGAAAATCTATTATTAAATTGGGTAAAAAGTAATGACCAATGGAAAATAATTGTATTTATCCATTATTTACTCTTGAAAGAAGATGGAAATCTTTTATCTAAACTTAATTGGAATGAAATAGATNATAAAATTTTCACAACAAATTTATTTAGTTTCTCAGAAATAAATTATATAAATAGAAACTTTTTAAATAATGAATTACTTAAAAATGAGGAGCAAAATAATATGTATTCTATTTTAGAAAAAACCATAATTCTAAAATCAATAGATTTATTTAGTCAAATACCAAGTCATGTTTTAACTAAAATTGGTAAAATATCTAGCGAAATCAATTATGATAAAGGTTTTAAAATATTCAAAAAAGGCGATTTTGGAGATTCCTTATTCGTCATAGTAAAGGGAAAAATTAATATTATTCAAGATCATAATTCTATAGCGATTTTAGANGCAGGATCATGTATTGGTGAGATGGCTTTATTAGATCATGAACCAAGATCTGCAGATGCATTAACCATGACAGATGTAGTCCTTTTACAAATCGATCAAAGCTCATTTTATGATTTAATGGCAAAAAGTCCAGATATAATGAAGCAAATTATAAACATACTTACAAAACGCCTAAGAGATGTAAACCAAAAACTTATCAACGCCCATCAATGAGACTCTTAACTACTGAAGGGTCCGCAAGAGTCGAAATATCACCCATATTATCTATGTCATTTTTGGCTATATTTCTTAGTATTCTTCTCATTATTTTACCAGATCTTGTTTTTGGAAGTGCTGGAGTAAATTGAATTTGATCTGGTTTTGCATGGGGTCCTATTTCTTTTTTTACATAATCTAATATATCATCTTTAATTTTGTCTTCAACCTTAATACCAGTCATTAATGTAACGAAAGCATATATTGCTTGTCCTTTTATTTCATGATCAAAACCAACTACAGCAGCTTCCGCAACACCGGGCGTTTTTCCTATTGCTCCTTCTACCTCAGCCGTACCTATTCTATGGCCTGAGACATTTAATACATCATCAACCCTACCCGTTATCCAATAATACCCATCTTCATCACGTTTTGCTCCATCACCTGTGAAATAATAACCTGGGAATTGAGAAAAATATACTTCAACAAATCGTTTTTGATCGCCATATATTGTCCTCATTTGCCCTGGCCATGAAGATTTAATCGCTAGAAGTCCAGAAACATCATTTCCATTTATTTCAGATCCATCATCATTAAGTAATACGGGTTGAATGCCAAAAAAGGGGAATGTTGCAGACCCTGGTTTTGTTGGAAAAGCACCGGGCATTGGTGAGATTAAAATTCCACCGGTCTCAGTTTGCCACCAAGTATCCACTATTGGGCATTTTCCCTTACCGATAATTTCATTATACCAATTCCATTCTGGTTCCTTGATTGGTTCACCTACAGTACCTAATAACTTTAATGAAGAAAGGTCATTAGATTCTACCCATTGATTCCCTTCTTTCATTAATGCTCGAAGTGCCGTAGGGGCTGTATAAAATTGATTTACCTTATGTTTGTCAACGATATCCCAAAATCTACCAAAATCAGGGAAATTTGGAACGCCTTCAAACATAATGGTTGTCGCTCTATTTGAGAGCGGTCCATAAACGATATAAGAGTGCCCTGTAATCCATCCTAAATCAGCTGTACACCAATATATATCCCCTGGTTTATAATCAAATATAATTTCATGAGTGTAGGAAGCATAAGTTAAATAACCTCCTGTCGTATGTAATACACCTTTTGGTTTACCGGTAGATCCAGAAGTGTATAGGATAAATAGAGGATCCTCTGAATCCATTATTTCTGGCTCACATTTATTATTTACATTTGAAATAGCCTCATGCCACCAAAGATCTCTTTTTTGATCCATCTCAATCAATTCTCCGGTTCTTTTCACCACAATTACTTGTTCAATTGAAGGTGTATCATTCAAAGCTTTATCAGCATTTTCTTTCATTGGGATATTTTGCTTAGTTCCTCGAACACCAGTATCTTGAGTCACTAATATCTTACAGGTTGAGTCATTAATACGATCTCTTAATGAATCACTTGAAAAAGCACCAAAAACAACAGAGTGGATTGCTCCAATTCTAGCACANGCTAACACNGCAAAAGCAAGTTCTGGTATCATCTGCATGTAAAGACATACCCTATCTCCTTTTTTGACACCTAANTCTCGAAGTGCATTTCCAAAAAGACAGACCTCCTTAAGCAATTCATTGTAGGTAAACTTTCTTGATTGATTTGGATCATTGCCTTCCCATATAATTGCTATTTGGTTTCCATGACCATTTTTAATATGGCGATCAATACAATTATATGATGCATTTANTTTACCTTTCTTAAACCACTCAATTTCTCCTTTAAAAAAATCAAAACTTTGAACATTTTCCCATTTTTGAAACCAATCAATTCGTTCTGCTTTTTCTGACCAAAAAATACTTGAGTCTTCTATAGATCTATCATATAAATTCTGATATTGTTTAACTGAGTTTACGTATGATTTTTTTGAAAAGAGTTCATCGGGTATTATCTTTTTTGACATTATATCAACCTATTGTTTTATTATGATTAATTTTTTTAAATAGTCCAACTTTGTCTTTTTTTACAGAAACCATCGTAAATCTAGCTTTACAAGCTAAAAGAGGATCATTTTTATTACTTTCTTTATACGCATCAACTTGAATAACTATAGAGGATTTTCCTGTACTAATGATTCTAGATTCAAAGTTGACCCAGTTACCAACATATACAGGTTCTTTAAATTCAATAGCATCAATTGCTCTGGTTAAAGCAGAGTCTACTTCAGTTTCTTTTAAAAATCTATGTACAGATTTTGCAGCTGCAATGTCCATCCATGAGACCATTTGACCTCCGAAAAGAGTCCCAACNACATTGGCNTCCTGAGGCATAACCAATTGAGAGTATCTTGTAATTATATTATCCATATTAATTCTTCTATTTTTATTTTAATAAATACTATTCAATTTAGAATATAGGCGAATCATTTATAAATTTGATTNCAATTATTTTAAAATTCATTTTTCAAACTTTAGAGCTTCCTCTTCCCCCTTTTTAAAATCTACTTTACTAAGCAAAAAACCACCTGAAATAAATAGAAAAAGTATAGAAAGAATGCCGATACGTATATTCCCAGTTATTAAAGTAATCCACCCAATTAAGAACGGCCCTATAACTGAAGCAAACTTACCTAACATATTATAAAAGCCAAAAAATTCTGCTTCTCTATTTTTAGGAATTAACCTAGTAAACAAACTTCTACTCAATGCTTGAATACCACCTTGAAATATTCCAATTAATGCCGCTAAACAAAAAAAGTGAGTCCTACTTTCCATAAAAAAAGCTAAAAATGTTGCAAAAGCATAGCCAAATATTGCTATAAAAACTGCATTTTTAACACCAATCTTTTTTGAAAACCAATTATATAACAACGCTGAAGGAAAAGCTATAAACTGAGCCATTAAAAGAGCTGTAATTAAATCGGAGGTTTCAAAACCTAATGATGAGCCAATTTTAACTGCCATTTTAATAATCGTATCAACCCCATCGATATATAACCAATAAGCTAATAAAAATACTGCAACAGTCTTCATTTTCTTTATACGCCTAAATGTCTTTTTTAATTCAACAAATCCTGTTTTAGTCGCTTGTAAAAAAGGAACTGAATTTTCAACCTTTTGTTCAGGTACAAAGAAAAACATTGGCAAAGAAAAAGTTACCCACCAGATTCCAACCGTAACAAATGAAATCCTAATTGCCATTGTAGAATCTTGAATACCAAACCAATCTGGGTATAGATACATTAATACATTTACTAAAAACAATAGACCGCCTCCCAGATAACCAAGAGCATATCCTAATAGAGACACATAGTCAACCTTGTCTTTTTCTGCAAGATTAGGTAATAATGAGTCATAAAATATATTTCCACCCATAAACCCAACTGAAGCTAAAATATAAATAACTATTGCAAACTGCCATTGTCCTTGATTTAAAAAGAAGAGACTACCCGTCATGACAGCACCTAAAAAAGCAAATGTAAAAAGAAATTTTTTTCTTGCTGAACCTCTATCAGCTATCACACCTAATATNGGAGATAATATNGCGATAATTATGGAAGAAGCAGAGTTAGCAATACCTAATTGAAATGTACTGTGGATAACATCGTCTGGATTTGACCAAAATTTTTCAAAAAAAATTGGAAAAAAACCAGCGACTATTGTGGTAGAGAATGCTGAATTTGCCCAGTCATATAAAGCCCAACTCCAAATTTTTTTATTAAGAATCATTCAATCACCATCCTTGAAGATAGGTTGTAAAACCAGTGTATATATTTAAGCCTTCAAAAGTATTTTTTGAAAAAATAGTTTTATTTAATCCAATGAAAGCATCAAAAGAAAATGGCATAAATTTTGTCCTTGTTCCTGAAAAAGAATTTATAAACCAGAACTGAAAATCAAGTTCAATGTAGCTATAGGATGAAGTATAACCTGCATGTTCAGACATCCATTTATCCCATGATATACTTTTTGATGTAAAATTATCTTTTGCTTTGAATCTTGCATTAAAACTGCTTTTAGATAATAACTTATTTTTTTTGATTTCAATCTCACCACCTAGGTTGAGTTGAATTTCAGATCCTTTATCATATTTATATGTATTNCCTACACTACTTAAAATTGAATCTGGATGAGAGTGACTTCCAGAAAATAAAGCAATTGGTGTATTTAATAGCTCAGGTGAACTAGTTTTAAAAAGAGATTTAAAAAAAACTCTTAATCTGTCTGTTTCTTTTAATTTTTTGCTCCCAAGCAGACCTAATGAATATCGAGTTACTCCTGAACCAACCTTCGCCTCTTTAAATTGTTTTAAGTTATTTTTAAATGAGCTTAAAGTGGGTCCAAAAGGTATACTCACAAATACCTGTCCATACAATGAATTTTCTGTTTTATTTTGATGCCAATTAGGTTTTCCCTTTAACAAAATAGTAGCGCCAATTGTAATATCATCAATAACAGTTTTATTTTTTGAGATTCCATATTTTTTTTCCGGATAAAAATAAGCTATTAATGAATCCAGATTTAGTGAATCTCTATTTTCAGTAATTGGGAAAAAACGTTGATCAACAAGTTTGTTGTTGACTGGATCATCTTGAGAATGAAAAACCCAGGTAACAGAATATTCACCATCATCTGAATAAAAGAGATCATATATAGTTTTCAAACTATCCCTGCGTTTTCTAGATAAATTTGAAAATTCATTAGAATCTAGATATTCATCTAGTATGTTTTTAGAATTTATATGATATCCTATCAAATTACCGATATTTTCTATCCTACCAACTACTGCACTATCAATTGAATTAGAAATGATAAATTCTCTAACAATTGGTATATCTACTTTTAATGTAACCTCATTTGACATCCCATATTCAAACTTTAAATTTTGATAAGTACTAATTTTTTCTTGATTATGATAAAACGATCCTTGTAGATCTACTGTAAGCGATGTATCAAAATTATTAGCTCCAAAAACAGGCAAAGATAAATTTTGTTCTAAATTGAATTTATTCATCCAATTTTCTACAGATAAAGAACCTATTATAGCATCTTCAAGATTTGGATCAAAAAGAACTTCACCATTATGATAAAGGTCATATTTTGATGAAAACCTTACTGAGTCATTATGCTGTAAATTATTAAAATAATGCCTACCTATGCCTGATAAATTAAAATTTTGCTTACCATTTAATTCTTTAAAGTTCATTTTATATTCACCTTTTATATCATTACCAAACGTAACCCTAAAAACATTAGCTGGAATTGTAGGTAGTATTTGACCAAAAATAAGATTAAAAATAAAAAGAAATAAAGATAAGTTAATCATTCGTATAAAAGATATGGCTTCCTAAAATCAATAAATGTGCTAACATCTTTATACCAATGGGGAGGTAATTGATCCGGTTTTTTTTTCTGACTAGCAATAACACGAAGAATATCAGAACCAAACAGTTTATCAATATAGTCATCTTTTTCCCATTTAAATTGTCTGGGATGTAATTGATGAATAAGGAGCATAATTGAGGTTGCAGTAATAATAGGGTTAAACTCATCTTGGTTGGTTATCTCAATTTCGATTCCACTACAGGAAAGACCATCATACTTAGGAACTCTCTTACTATTTAAAGTTCCTCTAGGTCTATATGTTATTGGTTTAAATTCGACCCCTTGAAGGTCTAATTTTTTTACCTTATCTATAAGATAATTTATTTCTAACCATGGCGCTCCAATAATCATATATGGTCTTTTTGTACCAAAACCCATATTTAAATTTGTTCCTCTAAACAAATCCATTCCATTGTATGCGAGTAAAGTTATTTCATCCTTAATGTAAGGAATGGGGTTTCTCCATGTAAGTGATGATTTATGAAACCACATATCTCGCTTCCAATTAGATAATGGAACCACTGTTAGATCTACTTTTTTTAAATCTTTAATCCATCCCATTTCATTTACCAAAATCGAAATTTCTCCTAAGGTCATACCATGTCTAATAGGTAATAAATGATAAGATTCATATGATTGAAATTCTACTCTCGGAATTGGCCCGTCAATAATATCTCCACGAATTGGATTTGGACGATCTAATACCATAACTTTAATTTTACTATCTGATGCGGATTCAAATACTTTTGATAAAGTCGTGATATATGTTGTATATCTTGATCCAGTATCCTGAAAATCAACAAGTAGTATATCTGTATCTCTAAAAACCCATTTAGGAGGATAGACATACTTTTCAAATAAATCAATAATTCTAGCTTCATGAACTGGATCAATTCTCTCTCTTCCAATTAATTTATTTCTTTTATCATCAATTCCCCATAAACCATGCTCTAGTTCTAGTATGGCTTTCACCTTAATACTTGGATATGATTTAAGTAAATCTAAAAGATGTTTTCCACCTTTATTAATAGCACTATGATTTGTCAAAATAACAATTGTTTTATCCTCTAACATTCTAAAGTTCATTTGATCTAAAATATCTAAACCAGAATATACATTTTCAGAAAATGAAAGATCAGGAACATCAAGAATTATAGAGTTTTTAAACCCATGATTATCTTTTTTTTGACAAATTAAAAATGAGGTAATGGTAATAAAAAGTATTTTTAATTTTAAATACTGCATTTCTATTCTTTAAGTTATGTTAAACATAATTAATTTTAAATAATTAATATTTTTATCAGATTCATTTTATTGATTTTTACAAAAATAATTAGCACATTTAACGTACACATGAGCAATACAAATAATAATAACAGTGGCGGTTTTGCCAAAACGACTGATTTCAAATGGCTTGGAATTGGTATAGCTATTTTCTTGCTAATTGGTTTCATTATTCCTACTCCTCAATCAATGATTGATAAAGCAATAAATATTTTTCCAAATTTAAGTGAATCACATCAAAATTTTGTTGGTAGTAGTGAAAATCTTTCTGTACATATTAAACTTACAATGGCACTGCTGGCGACTTGTGTGGTATTTTTTGCAACTGAAGCAGTTCCAATGCCTGCTGTGGCACTCTTAATTGGTTTAGTTCAATTATTTTTTGGCATAACATCACCATCAATACTAGCGAAAACTTATGCACATGATGCAGTGTGGTTTATAGCTGGTTCTCTAGCACTTGGTGCTACATTAGTTAAATATGGATTAGATAAAAGAGTTGGAATGTTAGTTATTAATCTAGCAGGTACTAAAACAAGATCCATTGTAATAGGAATTTTATTAGGTACTGCAATTCCTACCGCTTTTGTTGGTGAGCATGCTGTTGCCGCAATGTATGTGCCAATAGCATTAGCACTTTATACATTAACTAATAAATCTACGCCTTCACCAAACTTAGGGACTTTACTTATGGTAACTATTGCTGTTGGCTGTATGATTGGTGGTCCAATGAGTCCAACAGGAGGTGCACGAAATGCTCTCATGATCGGCTTTTTGGGAAATATGGGTATTGATATTTCTTTTATGGGATGGATTTCAATGGGATTTATGTATACAATTGCTATGTCTATAGTCATGGCTTTTTTACTTCCTTTCTTATTTAAACCAGAAGTAGACGATTTAAGTGGTGCTGTTGGATTACTAAAAAAAGATCTGGATAAACACGGAGCAATGACCATACAGCAAAAAATTGTTGCAGGTGTGATGGCTCTGGTTGTTTTTCTATGGATTACAGATAAATCTCTTGTTAAAGATATTCTCGGATTTTCATTAGGCCTTGGTGGTATAGCAATTTCAGGCGCTGTACTGTATATGCTATTTGGACTAACCTCCTGGAAAGATTATGAAGATAAAGTAAGTTGGGGTGTAATTGTTTTATATGCTGGTTGTATTAGTCTTGGAACTGTTTTTAAAACCACTGGTGCCTCCAGTTGGTTTGCAGATCAAATTATGGGACTTGTNGCACCTCTTGGATTGGATTCTGGAGTAGGTCTTGTGATTCTAATGTGCGTTATTGGAGCGGTTTTAACAAACTTAATGAGTGCAGGTGCNACAGTTGCAGTTATAGGTCCTGTGGTTCTTGATATGGCACAAAGTTCTGGTACTAACCCTTTATTGGTTGGCGTAGGCCTAGCAATTTCGACTTCAATGGCTTATTGGCTAGTAATAGGTACTCCTGCAAGTTCAATTGTATATGCTAGCGGTCAATTACAAAGTAAGGATTTCATACGTATGGCTACATTGGGTTGGCCAGCAGCTCTAATTGTTCTTTCTTTAATCATTATATTATGGTGGACTGGTCCACTTGGAATTCCTGTTGGATTTGGAACACCATAATTTAAAATAAAAGGAGAATTATGATGGATATTAACACAATTGTTCTAATTATCATANTAGGTGTTATACTTTTTGCAATGATAAATAATAATAAAGTAAAAAGTAATTCAGCTGAACAACAAAGACAAAAGATAATAGCTGAAAAAGAAGAAATATCTAATGAAGAGGTAGCGACTTATGGACAAGTACAAGAACGCAAAAGTCAATTAAATGATTTAATTGATTCAAAGCTTTCTGATTATCCTGAAGAATCATCNCAATTGAANCAAATTGTTGACGAATGGGCTAATCTAAAAATTGAAGCATTTGAAAACCGAAGATCTTGGGTAAGGGCTTCTGGAAAAAATAACTAATTTTATATTTAATAATATTTATTGTAATTACAATTTCTTAAAAAATATAATTTATATTTTTGAAAATAAAAATTTTAGCTATTGGCAAATTTAAAAACGTTCAATTTAAAGATAAAATTAACGANTATTTAAAATGGATAAATAGTGATTATCCCATCGAACTTGTTATATTAAAAGAACGAAAAGAAAAAGAGTTAATAAAAATAATTTTAAAGCATTTATCTTCAAAAGATATTTTTATTAGCCTAAGCGAAGAAGGTATCCAGTATAGTTCTGTTAAATTTTCAAAATTTATACATGAAAGTAATCGGAATTTAGTTTTTTTAATTGCAGGTCCTAATGGACACTCTAAAATAATTAAAGATAAATCTGATCAAATTTTATCACTATCAAATTTTACTTTCCCTCATGAAATGGCTACTTTAATCCTTACTGAACAAATTTTTAGAGCAGTGTCTATTCAAAAAGGATCGAAATATCATAGAATTTAACTAAATTAAATTAACAGTCTCTCTGTTCTTCCTCTTACCGCAGTTAATAAAACGTANGTCGTNGTTTTGATTTCCTTAGCAATTTTTTCTATATATATCTCATTTTNATCTTTTTTACCAAAAAATAATACCTCCTCACCTTCTTTTGGAGTAATTGATCCAAAATCAATCATTAATTGATCCATACATATTCTTCCAGCAATTTTATAATAACTACCTTTATGACTTACATATCCATTTTCATACCAATTACGTGGCAAACCATCTGCAAATCCAGTTTGAACAACNGCTATATTTGATTTANCCTTNACTTTATATACCCCTCCNTAACTAATCTGAGTCCCAGGATCTACTTTTCTAACATTAACTATAGACCCACAAAAACTCATCACAGGTTTAACGTTAATTTTCATAGAAACTTCCTCAGATGGTGAGACTCCGTAAACTAACATTCCAACCCTGACAATATTAAAATAACTTTCTGGTAAGTTTAAAATTGAACCACTATTTGAACAATGGATATAAGGTATGTTAATTTTAAACTTTTCCATCGTCTTTAATATTTTATTAAAAATTCTCAATTGATCGTACGCAAAACTTAATTCACCTTCATCTGCAGTGGCAAAATGTGAATAAAGACCTTCTATGGGTAGTTTTTTATTTTTCANTAAAAAATNAACTACTTTTTCAATATCTTTTTTATCAAATCCTAACCTTGTCATTCCAGTATCAAATTTTAAATGAATAGATGGACACTTATTTTCTTTTTTATAAAATTCAGAAATAATCTTTATATCATTTAAATTTGAAACGTTAATACTTAAATCAAGTTTTATAGCTTGCATTAGCCACCGTGATTCAATTTTTGATAAAACTAAGATTTTATTTTTTACCCTAAAACTTCTTAATTCAATAGCTTCACTAATTGAAAAAACACATAAAAATAAATTAGGATCATCTTTAATTAAAGAGCAAATTTGCCTAATGCCATGACCATATGCATTTGCTTTTACAACTAGCATTAAACGTTTATTGCCTATATGTTTTTTGATATTTTCTAAATTCGTTTTGAATCTTTTAGAATGTATGTATGCCTTAGGACCGAACATTCATAATTTTCCTTTTATTTTTAATTACGATATTTTTTTGGCAAAAATCAGATTGCTATAGTAAGTTTGAAAAATATAGTGATAATTATTTTATAAAATATAAATACTAAAATAAGTGCATAAGCTAATTGGAAAAAATAATATTTTCACGAGGGATCATTGTTGGAATTTTTTTCTTAAAAAAAATCCATTAAAAAGTATCCAAAAATAAACAATCAATAAAGTAATACTAATTAATTTCCAATCAACTATATTTAAACTTAAAAACATATGAAAAGATTGATATGAAAATGAGAAAGGTTGATACCTTAAAATTGATTCCATAATTTGAGGAAAAAATTCAAATTCAAGAATAAATCCATTTCCTAGCGTAATAAATATAAATGAGCAAAATATAGCTATCCACATAATTGAAATTGAATTAATTGATAAGCACATTGTGATAAAAAAATTACCCAAAAGAAATAAATGCAAAGTAACTAAAAATAATAAAATAGAGTAGTCTAAAAAAATTAGATTAGTTGGTATAAAAAGTGAATAAATGATGGCAGCTATAAATCCAAAAAAAATAGCCTCTAAAATAGCACAAACTAAATAAGAATATATTATAGTACTTTTACTATAAGGTGTAAGAGCTATATTGGCCAATAACTTCTGATGAATTCTTAAATCAAAAAAGTCTCTGTATAATAGAGGAAAAATTCCAATTGATGTGATTAAAAAAATAAATCCAGGATATACCCAAGATTCATAAATTATACCTGACAAACTGTATAAAATAATACTTTTAAAGGGAACGATAATTAAAAGAATTATCAAAATAGGAAATATAAATGCAATCGATATACTAGAAATTAATCTATTTTTCCAAAGCCATAATCTTCGTTTTATTAATGCTTTAATCAATCTAAACCCTTTCCAGCAAACTCTGAATCTAATAAATCTCTAAGACCAAGTTTCTTTAGATTTAAATCTATCTTTTTCTCATTTGGTGCTTTGGATATTACATCAAAAAATACATCTCTAGTCCTTCCATAAAAGTGAAAAGTATTATCTAATCTATTTGGTGAAACAACTGTGGGTATATTTTTTAATTGTTTATATAAATCATCAGTAAGTAATTCGAATTCAATTTGAAATTGATGATATTCAATTGTACTCTCTAGAAGCGTATCTAAATGTCCATCCATTAATATTTTACCATTGTCAAATACTAAGATTCTATCATGTGCCTGTTCAATTTCGTTGAGTGAATTACTAACGTAAATAATCGACTTATCTCCTCGTAAATCTTTAATTAGATCCCATGTAAGTCTTATAGATTCTGCATCCATGTATCCAGTAGGTTCATCTAAAATTAAAATATCAGGATTGTGAATTAGACTTCGTACGAGCATTGTTTTTTTATGAATACCACCAGAAACCTTGAATGCTGTTTGATTTAATTGATTATTAAACCCTAATAAAGTTGAATATTTTCTAATTTGTTTTTTAGCAATATCACTTTTAACATTAAAAAGTTCGGCATTAAAAAGAATATTTTCTTCTAAAGTTAGCCATGGATCTAAATCATTTTCATAAGGAACATAGCCTATTAATTTTCTAGTTTCATTTCTACGCTTATTCATATCAAGGCCATGTAGAAAAACTTGTCCATAATTTGGATTTTCAAAGCCTGAAAGTAATTTTAGTAAAGTTGATTTACCAGCGCCATTTAAACCAACTACAGCAACCAAACTTCCTTTCTCAATTCCAAATGATAATCCTGCTAAAATAGTTTTACCACCAATTATTTTACCAACTTTTTTTAATGTTATACTTGCTGCCATTTTAAAATTTAATGAGCTTCAAACCAATTATTTCCAACTCCAAAATCAACTACAAGAGGTACTTTTAACTTAATTGCATTTTCCATTATTTTTATAACATTTCTTACCAAAAACTTTTCTTCTTCCGGCGGTAGTTCAAATAATAATTCATCATGAATTTGTAAAGTTAATTTGGACTTCAACTTATATTCCTTTATTAAATTTCTAATTGATAGCATTGCTAGTTTAATAAGTTCTGCTGCAGAGCCCTGAATTGGCATATTTATAGCCATTCTCTCTGCTGCCTTTCTTCTCAATCCATTTTCAGAATTAGCATCCCATACAGGTCTGCGACGCCCTAAAATTGTTTCCACATACTTCATCTCTCTTGCCTGGTTTAATATTTCATTAATATAAGTTTTTATTCCACTATACTGAGTAAAGTAAGATTCGATTAAGGAGACTGCTTCATATCTAGATATACCCAATTCTTGACTCATTCTAAAAGGACCAGCACCGTACATTATTCCAAAATTAACAATTTTTGCAGTGCGACGCATCTCAGGAATAACATCATCTTTGGAAACGTTAAAGACTTTACTTGCAGTTTCTAAATGGATATCATTTTCATTTTTAAATGCCAATATCAAATTAGGGTCTTTACTCATATGAGCCATTATTCTAAGTTCAACTTGGGAATAATCTGCTGAAAAGATTTTCCAACCTTTTTTTTGGCTACAAAATGCTTTCCTTATTTCCTTACCCTCATCAGTTCGAATTGGAATATTTTGAAAATTAGGGTTTGTACTTGATAATCTACCAGTTGAGGTAATCGTTTGATTAAACGTAGAATGAATTCTTTTTGTTTTCTCAATAATTAACTCGGGCAATGAATCAATATATGTAGTTTTTAATTTGTTGTATTTTCTATATTGAATTATTTTATCCGGTAATTCATGATATGAGCTTAATTTTTTTAATACCTCTTCTGCTGTACTTCTTTTTTTTATTTGGGGTAATTCTAGATTATCAAAAAGGATATTTGCTAATTGTTGGCTAGAATTAATATTAAA
>NZIX01000028.1 GCA_002691785.1 Fidelibacterota bacterium
TTATATGAACAATACAATAGTATCTACAAATCGTAAGGCTTATCATGAATATCATATCCTAGAAACTTTCGAAGCAGGCATACAGTTAAAAGGAAGTGAAGTTAAAAGTATAAGGGAGGGTAATGCTAATTTGAAACAATCTTATATTTTGATNAANAAAGGAGAAGCTTGGTTNCGAGGTTTTCANATAGCNNCATANAGTNANACNGGNTATGATGGNCATGAATTAACTCGAAATAGAAAGCTCTTATTACATAAAAAAGAAATAAAAANAATTGAATCTAAACTTNCTNAAAAAGGATTAACTGCAGTACCAACAAAGTTATATTTTAAGAANAGTTTTATTAAACTAGANTTAGGTCTNGCAAAAGGNAAAAAGCTACATGANAANAGNGATACTAAGAAAAAACGTGATATNGAAAGAGATATACAGAGNGCAATGAAAAAAGGATGAAGTTTCCTCCAATNGAAGAACAATTAAATTTAATNAGATTAGGTACTGANGAAATTATACCTGAAGANCTNCTGATTAAAAAATTAGANNATTCNAGNGNAAANNATANNCCGCTNAATATCAAATTAGGATGTGATCCAAGTCGACCTGATTTACATATTGGACATGCAGTCGTCTTAAGAAAACTTCGTCATTTTCAAGATCTTGGACATAATGCAATTTTAGTTATTGGGGATTTTACTGCAATNATAGGGGATCCTTCAGGAAGAAATAAAACTCGTCCTCAGCTTACAATTGAAGAAGCAAAAAATTATGCACAAACGTATGTAGAGCAGTCTGAAAAAATTCTTGATATAAAAAATCTTAAAGTTAAATATAATTCTAAATGGCTAAGTAAAATGAACTTTAATGATGTTGTAAAACTATCTAGTTCATATACTGTTGCTAGAATGTTAGAGAGGGATGATTTTACTAAAAGGTTTCAATCTGAAATACCCATTTCAATTCATGAATTTTTATATCCTTTAGCGCAAGGTCAAGACTCCGTTGAACTTAATGCAGACGTAGAACTTGGAGGTACAGATCAAAAATTTAATTTACTTGTTGGCCGTGATCTTCAAAAACAAAATAATCAAGATCCACAATGCATTATTACTTTGCCATTACTAGAAGGTACGGATGGTATTGAAAAAATGTCAAAATCATATGGAAATCATATTGGATTTCATGATAAACCTGAGGATATGTATGGAAAAACATTATCAATCAAAGATGATATGATTCTTAAATGGTTTACTCTTGCTGTGAATACTAAACCTGATATGATTAAAGAAATTGAATCCAAACTTCTTGACCCAAGTATTAATCCAATGATTTATAAACGTAAGCTTGCAAGAAAAATAGTAGAATTGTATTACGATTTAGAAACAGCAGAAAAAGCAGAAAACTATTTCAATACTGTTGTGGTAGGAAAAGGAATACCTGATGATATTCCTACTTTTAAATTAGAGTCAGATGATTTAATTGTTAATGTGATTTTTGATGCAGGAATATTAAAAAGCAAAGGAGAGGCGCGTCGACTGATAAAACAGGGTGCTGTTAAATTAAATTCAAAGCCAATAGTTGATATAAAATCAATTATCTCATCAAAAGGTGATCAGATTTTAAAAATAGGTAAAAGAAGGTTCTTAAAAGTAATATGATTATGAAACCTTTTTTGTTTATTTTTACAGTCTTTTACTTTTGTTCATGCAGCCATCCTAAAGCCACTCAGCCAAAACTTGTTATAGCTTTAGTTGTAGATCAACTTCGTCCTGATCTATTGTCAAGATATAATGACCTATATAAAGGAGGTTTTCGTTGGCTTATCGATCACGGGAAATGGTTTAAAAATACGCATCATGAACATAGCTATACAGCAACAGGACCTGGCCATTTCTCAATAGGCTCTGGTCAATATCCTTCTCGTGTTGGTGTGCTTGGGAATAGTTTTTATGATAGAGATTTAAAGAAAGTTGTAAATTGTGTAGAAGATCCTAAAGCAAAGGTTGTTGGGTCTTCAAAAGGAAAAGCAAGATCCTACTCTCGCTATAATACCACGGGATTGGGAGATTGGGTTAAAAGCACCTATCCTAACTCAAAAATTATTTCTATCGGAGGTAAAGATAGAACGGCTGTAATGCTTGGTGGATCCAAACCTGATTTAGCTCTTTACTGGAACTACAATGGCAGTTTCGTTTCTTCAGATTATTATGTTGATTCTCTTCCAATTTGGGCAACTGAATTTAATAAAAACTTAATTTCTCAAACGTATTATGACTCATTATGGGTAAAATCCTTAGATGATGAAGTTTATCTTAAATATTCTAGGGAAGATCATTATTTTGGTGAAGAGGATAGTTACCAAAGTGACACATATTCTCCTATTTTTCCAATTGGAATTGATAAAAACGATGATCCAAGAGAAATGTTAATGGGAAGACCCTGGTTTGAAAGAGAATTACTCAAGCTATCTAAAAAAGCAATGGTTGATGAAAATCTTGGAAAAGATCAAGATCCAGATATTCTATTTATTGGATTTTCAGCTATGGATTGGATGATACATGATTATGGCCCCTTTTCGCAAGAGATAATGGATGCATGTTTAAAACTAGATATTTACTTAGGTGATTTTATTGATCATGTTGATCGTGAAATTGGTCTTGAAAATGTGATGTTTGTTTTAACAGCAGATCATGGTGGTCTTCCAATACCTGAATATTTGATAAATCAAGGTGAAAAAGCAGGTCGAATTAAAAAAAATATACTTGGCGAAGCATTANATTGGATAGATGAAGAAATTGAAGAGAAATACGGGAAAAATCTATATTATAGANATAGAGACAGGTTTTTTATAGACCATAATGTTTTAAAAAAATCAAATGCTGAATTTTCTGATATTTATGAAATTGTTGAAAAATATCTTCTTCNAGTTGAAGGGATAGAAAAAATCGTATCAAAAAACTTTATTCTAGAAAATAGTGCGACAGATAAGATCTCAAAAAGATTGAAAAACATGTTGCATCCGCANAAAAGCGCTGATATTTTTGCAATANAGAGTCCAAATTATATCTACAAGACACCTTATGGAACTGACCATGGATCTCCTTATGATTATGATACTCATGTACCTTTAATATTTTCACAGAAGCATTTTAAATCTAATTCAATAGACTCCTCTNCTGCTACTGTTGATATTGCAGCAACTATAGCAAAAATATTAAAAGTTGATATTCCTTCNTTTTGTGATGGTATCCCTTTAGATATTTAGAATGTTAGAGTTAAATAATCTAATAAAACAATATGATNGTATAAAGGCTGTTGATAATATTGAGCTTAAAATTAAAAAGGGCGATATATTTGGATTTTTAGGTCCTAATGGAGCCGGAAAAACGACAACCATTCGCATGATTATGGGTATTATAGAGCCTGATTCAGGAACTATTTTATTTAACCAAAAGAATATCACTGAATATGGCAGAAAAGAGCTTGGTTATTTGCCTGAAGATAGAGGACTCTATCAAAAGCAAAAACTTGAAGAAACCATAAACTANTTTGCGAGTCTTCGTGGTTTAAGCAAAAAAAGAGCAATTGAACAAACACATTATTGGCTGGAGCGTTTTGATCTTTATGATCAAAGAAATCGAAAAATTGAGGAGTTATCAAAAGGTAATCAACAAAAAATACAATTTATATTATCGTTAATTCATGATCCTTCTTTACTTATTCTTGATGAACCATTTACAGGCCTTGATCCTTTGAACCAAGTATTGCTTAAAGAGATTATTCAGGAAAAAAGTAAAGAGGGCAAAACTATATTATTTTCTACTCATCAGATGGAACAGGTCGAGAAGATATGCAATAACATATGNCTNATAAATAGAGGTAAAATTATTTTAAATGGAAAATTAGAGGATATTCGCAAAGCAAACGCTAAAAATTATGTCAATGTNTCCTACAGAGGAGAACTTGATTTAGAAAAAATAAAGTTATTTTTTAAAAATATTAAATTTAATAAATCTAATTTTTCTGGAAAATTAGTAAAACCCTCTAGTGAAATGCTACAATGGTTAAGTAAGTCAGTTCATGTTGAATTATTTGAAATGCAAACACCAACCCTTGAGCAAATATTTATAGATTCTATCAAAAAATCATCTTGAATCAAATTATTAAAATAATTAAGTGGGAATATCTGAACAGAGTTAAAACTAAGTTATTTCTCTTCACCACCTTTTTAGCCCCTATTCTGTTTGCCTTATTATCAATTTTGCCTTCATGGCTAGCTACATTAGACCCTGAAAAAACATCTAGAATAGGACTGGTTTATAATTTACAAGATGAAGATTTAATAAATAGATTTAAAATTGAAACTAATAAGCAATTCAGGACAAAGGACGATTCTCCGCAGTTTGCATTTGAAAAATATAATTATGAAGAAGTTGCACTAGATAGTGTTTTGAAAAAAAAAATTGATGGTTATTTATTTATACCAAAATCAATTTTGGATACTGGATACGCTAATTATTATAGTTTATCTTTAAGTAATATTAAAATTTACACCAATCTTAAGCGAGTACTTAATCAGGTCGTTATTGAGAAAAGAATGATGGATGCTAATATTGATGTTTCCCTGATTGGAAAATTAAGTCAAAATGTTGGTTTTGAAACCTACGAAATTGATAAGTTTGGTGAAAGTAAAATTGGCAATAAAATTGCAAGTCTCTTGGTACCAATGATTTTTGTTTTAGTATTATTTATGGTCATATTTACCAGTGGCCAATTACTGCTTAGAAGTGTGATGGAAGAAAGAACAAATAGAACAATTGAAATTTTATTATCTTCAGTTTCTCCAGACCAATTAATGCGTGGAAAAATATTGGGTTTAGGACTGCTTGGAGTAACTCAAATGACTATATATATTTTTACTGCATTTATAGCAAATTATTATAAAGGTTGGGGTATCTTAGAATATTCTCAAATTCCTATTCTATTGATCTATTTTTTGTTAGGGTATTTATTTTATGCATGCATTTTTGCTATGTTTGGAACGTTTTTTACTTCAGAGCAAGAAGCTCAGCAATCAACATCTATAATTACTTTTGTCGCAATTACCCCTTTTGTTTTTGGCTCTTACTTTATTTCAAATCCAGGTTCTTTTTTAACTGTGATCGCATCATACATTCCACCTTTGACACCATTTATGATGATCATGAGAATTGGAATGGGGACTGTTGAGATATATGAAATAGTATATACGACTATTTTAATGGTAGTTTTTTGTTGGTTAATGTTAAAATTATGTGGTAAAATTTTTAGAATAACTATTTTAATGTATGGAAAGAAAATTACATTTAAAGAAATATATAAATGGATGAGGTTATAGTTTATTATAAAGTAAAAGTTACTTTTAATTATTGATGACATATTTAATCATATACTTTTTGTTGGCTATTATAATCTCTTTCTTATGTTCCTTGCTCGAAGCTTGCTTACTAAGTATACCTATCACTCACGTAGTTGTCCTTGAAAAAGAGGGAAAGAAATCAGGGAAAATATTAAAAGAATTAAAATCAAATATTAACAAACCTCTTGCGGCTATTTTGACCATAAACACAATAGCAAACACAGTAGGTGCTGCCGGAGTTGGTGCACAGGTAAGTATTTTATATGGAAATACTTGGGTTGCTTTAGCATCTGGAACTTTAACACTATGTATTTTAATAATTTCAGAAATAATACCAAAAACAATAGGTTCTATCTATAATAAAGCTCTAGCTCCATTTACTGCTCTTACCGTAAAAATGCTTATGGGACTTGTCTGGCCTTTTGTCCTTCTCTCAGAATCAATGTCTAAGCTAATAGGAAAAGATACCCCCGGATCTAACTTGCAAGCCTCAAGAGAAGAATTATTGGCAATGGCAGAAATGAGTGAGGATGAAGGTTCAATTGATGAGCAAGAAGGAGATATCATCGAAAACCTTATNAAGTTAGATAATATTACCGTAGANGAGGTAATGACTCCAAANTCTGTAATTTTTGCTCTNAATGAANATGATACAGTTGGTNNAGTAATNAAAAAANACTCACCNTTAGAATTTTCAAGAATTCCTGTTTNTAAANANACNCTNGAAAACCCAATTGGAATCGTAAATAGGTATAATCTTGTNAATAAACANGCTCAAGATAAATTNGANGTTAAAATNTCTGAATTGATAAAACCAATATTNTTTGTTTTAGATACAGACTCTGTTTCNGATGTTTTGGATAGATTTGTTAAAAGAAGGCAGCAAATGTTTATTGTAAAAGATGAATTTGGTACAATAACAGGTTTAATAACTCTAGAGGATGCTATTGAAACTTTACTCGGTGTTGAAATAGTTGATGAACATGATAATGTTGTGGATATGAGAAAGCTTGCCAAAGCAAAAATGAAAGAAAATTCTAAATAATTTAAATTATATTTTAAACTCTTAATGGTTGAGTTTGGCAAAAATGGTTAATAAGTTTTCCGGCTTATTATTATGGAGTATTAAACAATTATGGCTAAAAAACAAAAAAGTTTTGCTGACAAAGCAGCTGGTTCAACGGACAAAGATGCTGTNTATGTCAAGTACGTTAATAGTGTGCGATCAAAAAAAACTGGGCATTGGCGTTTTAATGAACAAATGGTTAAAACAAAAAAAGGGGAATCCTTGGATGTTGNTTTAAAACGTCTCNATGAAGCAGCTAATCTAAGTGATATTGATTTGACTAAATTTGCTAAAGTGGATTCTGAAAAAAATAAATCAAGCGAAAGAAAGAAGAAAAAANATTTAGAAGTAAAAGCTGTTAAAGAGGAAAAATCTGCCAAAAGTGAGGTTGAAAAAAATAGTCCCCAAAAACAAGATTCCACACCAAATAAAAAGTAAAATATACTTTATAATATAGCTTTAATAGTTTTTTAGTTGAATAATTGATTCCATCTGAAAAAAAACTTATCATTAAATCAGTCATTTTTGATATGGATGGAACTCTGATTGATACACTATCTGATATTTCAGACTCTGTAAATCTTATTCTTAATAAATATAATTTCCCTCAACATTCATACGCTAAGTATAAGATTTTTATAGGCGATGGAATTGAGAATTTGGTTACAAGGGCTTTGCCAAATAAAATGAATGCAAATCGAGAAAAAATATTAGATGAAATAAGAGTTCAATACCAAAAAAACCTTAATTCAAAAACAGTAGTATATCAAGGTATCTTTGATCTCTTAGATTTTCTATTACTAAAAAAAGTTAAAGTTGGTATTTGTACTAATAAGCCACATGAAAGCGCATTAATTTGCTCAAAAAAGTACTTTGGAAACTATAAAATTTTTACTCTGGGAGCTGGTAATGGATTCAATGTTAAACCAGACCCCTCTGGTTTAAAAAGTATTTTAAATCNTTTTAAAGTTAATATTCATGAAANTTTATTTGTNGGNGATTCTGATGTTGATATTCAAACTGCTAAAAATGCTGGAATCTTATCAGTGGGTGTGCTTTGGGGTTTTCGTAAGGAATTAGAACTTAGGGAAGCTGGAGCAGATTTTATTTTCAGATACCCAAGACATTTTTTAAAATTTTTAAAAACTGTTATATTCTAACCATTAAAATCACATTAACTAAAAGGAGGCCTCAAATGAGAATTATAAACTTATTAAAAGAAGTTGAGATAGTTATTTTGGGAGATAAGAGTATAACTAANGATTCAAAGAATCATTGGAAAAAATATAGAAAAGATCATTGGAAAAAGTACAGAATAGAAAAGAAATAAGCTAACATTTAAATGTTAGGACATTCCACTATTCATAACTCTTAATTCTTAGAAATAAAAATTATGANATTTCTTATAAACTTTATTTTTATCAACATAAATAATTTGTATTTTTAAATTTAATTTATGTCTCGATAATATTTAAAATAATTTGTTTAATGGAGGGGTGGCAGAGTCTGGCTGATTGCACTGGTCTTGAAAACCAGCAAGGGGTTAAACCCTTCGGGGGTTCGAATCCCTCCCCCTCCGCGCNTTATTATANAGGTTTCTNCCTGNNANNCTGAACTTCTTCACCTTTCTGATTATCACATATTCTANNAGAATCTATNTTATTTGGNGATANAGAGGAGACATTTTAACCNCAATGATTTTTTACATATCNAAAGANTAAATGNATANAAATNAAANACTGCATAANTTTTTTTATATATTATGAAAGTTTTAGAACAATTATTTCATTTTTGCATCATTTGTTGGACTCTTGCAGGATTAGGGGCTATTAATTCAGCTTTGAACTTTCCTCCTGATGAGCATNAAGGAATAGTATATTTNATNTTTTTTATTATCTTNGGAGTTCTAGGNAATAAAATTAGCGGAGTTATTTATTATGGAACTAGATCCTATTTATCAATAATATTATCAATTTNTTTTTATCTACNCATNATTATAGGGCTATTATATATAAAAAAAATATTTTTTAGTTNATTGATTTTTATTTTGTCGATTCTAGTTATTAATCAGCTTTTGTCAAAAAATTTACTTAAATGGAAAAATATTTTTTCATTTCGATTTTATTATAGATCTTATTTCGAAGTAAAAAAAAGTTTTAAAAAAATAATTTTATGATTAATACTTTATTTCTCTTTGATTAGTTTTTTTTGGTATTAGAGGTTATCTTTTTTTGATATAAAGCTGAAGAGTGGGGTAAAAGAGACAAAAATATATTAGCTCCTAAACTATAAAAAAATTGATAACGAAACATGAGTAGGCTTTTTTAAATGAGTGGTAAATTTGTAAAAGGAGATTATTACGAAAGTTTCATTATCAGTTTTATTATTGATTTTTAGCTGCAATGGCTCTAATGCCTTTTGACGTTTCAAATCGTGTTTTAAAAGGAGATAAACAAGAGTTCAAATCTCTTTTTCTCTGAAAATATATGCTTAAACATCATTCTTTTTTCAGTAAGCTATCTGAGTTTTATATCTCAATATTGTCATATCAAATCTTAGTAAATCCAAAATATATGGGGATAGCTTAGGGATGTCAGGTTTTCGTTTTAAATTGAAAAAAAACAAATCCATTTTCTTCCATAAAGCTATAACTTATAATAAAAGCTTCTTTTTATGAAAAAATATTTTATAGAACTAATAATTTTTATACCTTTTTAATAATCCAGATGTGGATGAATCATTTCTAGAAAGGTCATTTTTAGTCATTGAATTTAGAATGTCTTTTGCAAGGTTTTTTCCAAGTTCAACTCCCCATTGATCAAAACTATTTATCCTCCAAATTATACCTTGAACAAAAACTTTATGCTCATATAAAGCCAATAATTTTCCAAGACTTTTTGGAGTAAGTTTGTTAATCAAAATTGTATTAGTTGGTCGATTACCAGTAAAAATTTTATGTGGAATTAATTGGTTTATATCAGGATCTTTAAAATCTTTAGAACTTAAACCTTTGATAACTTCTTGCTTAGTTTGTCCAAATGCCAAAGCCTTTGTCTGAGCAAAAAAATTTGCCATGAGTTTATCATGATGATCTCCAATAGGATTAAGGGACTTTTTAAATCCAATAAAATCACAGGGAATTAATTTAGTTCCCTGATGAATAAGTTGATAAAATGCATGCTGACCATTTGTACCTGGTTGTCCCCAAATAATAGGTCCTGTGGTGTAATCTATTACGGAATTATTATTGTCAATATTTTTTCCGTTACTTTCCATATCAAGCTGTTGTATGTGAGCTGAAAATTTTGATAAATAATGATCATATGGTAAAATAGCGTGAGTTTCAGTTTTAAAAAAATTATTATACCATATTCCAATTAGAGCTAAAATAACTGGCAAATTTTTATCTAAGTCACTTTCTCGGAAGTGGCAGTCCATTTCATATCCACCTATTAAAAATTGATTGAAACGTTCATAGCCAATAGATATTGCAATCGAAAGTCCAATAGAGGACCAGGTTGAATAACGGCCACCAACATAATCCCAAAATGTAAAAATATTTGACTTATTAATACCAAACTTAACTACTGCTGGTATATTTGTAGACATCGCAGCAAAATGTTTTGATACTGAAGAGTTGCCAAGTGCCTCTTTAATCCATGATTTTGCAGTGTCTGCATTAGTCATAGTCTCTTGTGTGGTAAAAGTTTTTGATGCAATAAGAAAAAGTGTTTCTTCAGGATTAATTTTTTTCAAAGTCTCTGAAATATCACTAGCATCAATATTGCTTACAAAGTGAATAGATGGACCATCATTATAATAAGAAAGAGCTTCGCAAACCATTTTTGGTCCAAGGTCTGAACCTCCTATACCTATATTAACAATATCTTTTATTTTTTTACCAGTACTTCCTTTCCAAACTCCATCTCGAACTTTATTTGAGAATATTCTAATTTTATTTAAGCTTTCTCTAATATCAGACTTAATATCTTTGTTATTGATTAAAGTTTGGGTTTTTGATTTATCTCTTAATGCAGTATGTAAAACAGATCTTTTTTCAGTCCAATTTATTTTCTTTGCGCTGAACATATCTTGAATTTTATCCAGAATTTTGGATTCATTTGCAAGTTTGAAAAGTAAATTCATTGTCTGCTTGTTTATGATGTTTTTACTATAATCAATTAAAAAATCATCTGACTCAATACTAAAGTCCAAAAACCGATTGGGGTCTTGGAAAAGGTCTCTCAAAGAAAATTTCCTGATTTGATTTTGGTGGTTTTTTAATGCATTCCAAGTATTTGAATTAGTTAGATTGCTCATTTTGAAATCCTTTAAGTGTAATTAATTATTTTTATTTAGTGGTTAAATATTTTAAGGCAAGAAAAGTATGTTAAAATTATCAAATAAAAACTACATAGAAAACGATGCTAAAATTTTAATTTAAATTTAAAGCTACAAAATAGGTCTAAACATTTATATGAAGACATAGTTATAATTTTATAATTTAGAGTATAGTAATTACCCAGAAATTAATATACATGATTTTTAATTATTAAATGAAACCTATTGTAAGATTCGCTCCTAGTCCTACTGGAGAACTTCATATTGGTGGAGCTAGAGTAGCACTTTTTAATTATTTATTTGCAAAAAAGTACAGTGGTGAATTTTTAGTGCGTATTGAAGATACGGATCTTCAAAGATCAAAGAATAAATATAGAGATCAAATATGCGATTCATTAAAATGGCTCGGATTAAAATGGAATAGAGATAGCTTTATCCAAAGTAAAAATATAAGCCGGCATAGAAGTACTATCGATCAATTACTATTGTCTGGTAAAGCCTACAAATGTTTTGCCACAAAAGAGGAGTTAGATTTAATTCGTAAAAAAACTAATTCGTATGCTTATCCAGGGACCTGGCGAAATAGATCCCAAAAAGATATTTTGAAACAAGAAAATAAATCTAAACCATATTCAATAAGGTTGAAGACTCCTGAAAAAGGTGAGACTTCATTTTTAGATAAAGTCTATGGTAGGATTAGTGTTAAAAATGCAGAAATAGATGATTTTATTTTAGCACGTTCTGATGCTAATAAATCCCCAGTATATAATCTTGTCGTTACAGTTGATGATCATGATATGAATATAACTCATGTTATTAGAGGAGAGGATCATATTTCGAATACTATTAAACAAATTTTATTATTTCAATCTCTTGGTTGGAGTATTCCTCAATATGTTCATCTGCCTATGATTTTAGGCTCCAATGGAGAAAGACTTAGTAAGCGGCATGGCGCTACAGGTGTTCAATCTTATCAAAAAATGGGATATCAACCAGAAGGTTTATTAAATTATTTAGCTTTCCTTGGTTGGAACCCAGGTACTAACGAAGAAATTATGAAGCTTGATAGGCTTATTGAAACATTCGATTTAGATCAAATTCAAAAAAAAAGTGCTATTTTTGATGAAAAAAAGCTTAATTGGATAAGTGGACAACATTTATCAACACAATCTGCAAAGCAAATATTTGATGATATAAAAGGTATAGATACTAAATGGGGTAGCAGTTATCATGATAAATATATTTTATCTGTAATTGACTTACTAAAATCCCGAATGAATTCCATCGTTCAATTAATTGATAATTCATCCTACTTTTTTGAAGATTTAGCAACATATGATAAAAACATAATAAATGATATTTGGAAAAAGGATACAAGTTCTGTTCTAGAATCATACATGAAGGTAATTGTCAAAATAGATGAATGGAATTCTTATGATTTAGAGGATCATACAAAAAATTTTATGAAACAGTATGATATTGGTTTTGGAAAACTTATGAAACCCATAAGGTTTATTTTGTGTGGGGTGCTTAATGGACCACCCCTTTTTGAAATTATGGAATTACTTGGCAAAGATATTTTTATTAAAAGAGTAGAAAATGCATTAGAGGTAATCTAGTTTATGTCTAGGGAAAATACTGATCCATTAAATTTTATACAAAAAATTATTAATCAAGATAATAAATCGGGGAAATATAATAAAAGAGTTCATACGCGTTTCCCTCCTGAACCAAATGGCTATCTCCACATTGGACACGCCAAATCAATTTGTCTTAACTTTGGAATTGCAGAAAAATATAACGGTAAATGTAATTTACGGTTCGATGATACAAATCCCTTAAAAGAAGAAAAAGAGTATGTTAATTCAATAATTGAAGATGTCAAATGGTTGGGTTTTGATTGGGAAGACCGAAAATATTATGCATCCGATTATTTTGAAAAACTATACACCTATGCATTGCAGCTTATCTCAAAAGGTAAAGCCTATGTTTGTGACTTAAGCCCAGAGGAAATGAGGAATCAAAGAGGTACTCTTAAGCATCCAGGTAAAGCTAGTCCATTTAGAAATAGAAGTATAGATGAAAATATAGGTTTATTTAAAGGTATGAGAGCGGGAAAGTTTAAGGACAGCGAAAAAACATTAAGAGCTCGTATTGATATGTCTCACTCAAACATAAATATGCGTGATCCTGTTATGTATAGAGTTTTAAATGCTCCGCACCATAGAACTGGTAATGACTGGTGTATTTACCCTATGTATGATTGGGCACATGGACTAGAAGATTCGATTGAAAAAATTACACATTCAATTTGTACTTTAGAGTTTGAAGATCATAGGTTATTGTATGAATGGTATTTAAATGCATTAGAATTATACCAACCACAACAAATTGAATTTGCTCGTTTAAACCTAAGTTATACTATTATGAGTAAGAGAAAATTAAAATTCCTAGTAGATAATCAATTTGTTGATGGATGGGATGATCCAAGAATGCCAACAATTTCTGGATTAAGGAGGAGAGGATATACAAAAAATGCAGTCCGAAACTTTGCTGAAGAAGTTGGCATCACAAAAAGAGATTCTATTATTGATGCAGTTAGATTAGAAAATGCATTAAGATCAGATTTAAATAAAAGAGCTCCAAGAGCGTTTGCTGTTATTGACCCAATTAAAGTGGTTATCACTAACTTTCCTGATATTGAATTTGAAACGCTTCAAGCTACGAATAACCCTGAAAAACCTTCTGAAGGTAAGAGAGATATACTGATTACCAAAGAAATATACATTGAAAGAAGTGACTTCATTGAAAATCCGCCAAAAAAATTTTTTAGATTGGGCCTAGAAAGAGAAGTTCGATTGAGATTTGCATACTTTATAAAATGTCATAGTGTTTTAAAAAATAAAGATGGAGAAATCAAAGAGATCCACTGTACCTATGACCCCCAGACAAAAGGTGGATCCGCACCTGATGGTAGGAAAGTGAAAGGTACTATACATTGGGTAAGTGTTGATCACTCTATTAATGCTGAAATAAGATTATATGATCGTTTATTTAATAAGGTTAATCCCAATGAGGGAGGTGATTATATAAAGAATATTAACCAAAATTCTTTTAAGGTTTATAAAAACGCAAAACTTGAACTTAGTCTCAAAAGCCCCCATAATAAAGTATATCAGTTTGAAAGAAATGGATATTTTATTCAAGATTCCAAATATTCAAAAAGTAATAGACTTATTTTTAATCGAGCAGTGTCGCTTAGAGATTCTTGGGCAAAAATATTAGCCAATAAAAATAAGTGAAATACTAATGCAAATTGATCTAGATTATAGTATGAAAAGTTTTAATTTTTAATTATGAGAGTACTGAATAAAATTCAAAAGTTGTTTTTTCTCTTTATTATGACGGTTCCGTTATATGGCAATAATGCATTTACGTATGTTTATCTTTTACCTTATGATAACATTCAAAATGATTCATCTCTTGATTGGATATCTGTTGGGTTAGTAGATATGGTTCAACAAGAGCTGAAAAATAAGTATGGTGTACGTTTGAAGGATAAAGANGATTTAGAAATTATTATGAATGATCGATCTTTAATGTTAAAACAACCAATGGGATCAAGAAACATTTTAGTGCTTGGAAAGTTTAGTAGGCAACTAGATAGAGTAAATGTAACGATGCAGGCTGTGGATGTTGCTACCTGGGAGGAACTGGGTAAGAGTCAAATTTCAGAAGCATATACGCAAATACCTGCACTCAATAAAGCAGTTGGCAATGCCGTTGCTGAAATGTTGAGACCATTTCTTCCGNTTCAGGTTGAATCAAAGACTTCACCATATACTGCTTTCAGCGTCCCTAAAAAAACTATATCGCGTGATCCTGTATCGGTTCAATCAAAAAATGTTGCCTCCGGACTAGACCAGCAAATTGCTGAATTAGAGTCATCAATGGATATTTTACTCGGTGCAAAGAAGAGAGAAAAAAAAGAGATTAAACAAAAAGCACAAAGAGATGCTCCCAGATTCAGTGCGGGAGANTGGACTATGGATTTTGATGTAAATCGTAAAGTAGAAGATAAGCCTGAAAATGATTTGAATACGCAATTNCTCTCNACTGTNTTAGACCAGTTNATNAATAATCCTTATGATGTAGAACTTCAAAGACCAGAATTTGAATATCATAAAGATGATGAACTTTACATGACTGTACGTTTTCCGATTACTTTNAAATTAAAAGATAAAATCATNAAAGAAATGNTAACAACCTTACCATACACAGGTTTNGAGCAAAATGGTTCTCTTACAATTTTTTATTTTGATAGAAATTCATTTAATTTCCCTGAAAAGCACGTTGATGCTATNAAAAANGGTGAATTTAGAAAAGTTCCTGTTGTTAGAATATTTGATCAGAANAGAAATACTTTAATTGTAGTTGCAGATACACCAGAAAAATATTGGCATACACGNTCAAGTGATAANGTTTTATATGTNCCTCAGCATCAATTTTCACCATTAATTGATTTTTCAATNGGTGGTTGGTCAATGCAAGTTGCTATGGAAACAGTTGAAATACACGCTGTATATGAATTTATACTGCCAGTGAATCAAGTTGAATCTTTGAACAATGTAAGTTTGAAATTTGTTGATGAAAATGATCTAAAATCATTTTTAGATCCTATANTATAAAATAAGCATAATTAGTTGTAAAGGAGTTTTAATGAAAAAAATTATTTTGCTAATATTTTTGTCTAATGCATTTTCACAATTTTTGGATAAATCAGATAAGGCTATTGAAAAATTAAATTCTGTTTTAGAAATAGCATCAAGGTCTCAGCAAAAAGTTTTTGTAGATGATTTTACTGGGTTAAACTGACCATATTGCCCTTCCGCGAGTTTCGCGATCTCTGAAATGCTTGATAATTATCCTGAAACATTGATAGGTGTTGAGTGGCATAGTTCAAGTTTTACTCCGGCAAATTCAGACTTTGATATCTCTGCATACAGTACTCGAGCTAATCTTTATGGAGTAGGAGGTATTCCTCATACGCAATGGAATGGGGAATATGAAACTGTTGGAGGATATCCAAATGGTGATTGGGAGTCTATGATAGGTACTTTTGAAAATTTATATAATGCAATGGTTGATGATGAGACTCCTTATGATATATCCATTAATGGCTCTGCCGGTACAACGGTTACTTACGATGTTACGGTTAGTTTAGAGTCTGATATGAGTAGTTCAAATCAAAAAGTAAATGTCTTTGTAGTTGAAGATAATATTTGGTCATATTGGGCAGGAGCAAGCGCTTATCATAATGCGAGAAATGTAGCAAGATTATGGCCGATGAGTGAGGATTTATCTATAAGCAATGCAGGTGAATCAGAAACTTTCTCTGGAACTTTTGAAATGGGGTCGAGTTGGGTTGTCGATAGTACCAAGATTATTGCGATAGTTCAAAATTACTCCACAAAACATATTTTGCAAGCTTCTCAAGTTTTTGTTAACGATATGAATCCAGATATTGATGGAGATGGGGTAATGAATGGAGATGACAATTGCATTGAAATTTGGAATCCTTTACAAGAAGATGAAGATAATGATCAAATTGGTGATTATTGCGATCCTTGTAATAACTTAGTTTATATTTTAGGAAATATTAATGGAGATACTAACCACTCAGGATCTCCTATTATTGATATTTACGATATTTTAAAGCTTACAGATTATTTAATCACAGGTAATTCAACAGTGTGTCAAGAATCAGTCTTAAATTTTAATGAACAAGGCCCTGTTAATGTCTTAGATGTAATTGCTTTGGTTCAATTTGTTCTAAATGGAAATAATTAAGGATGTCTAATGGTATGAGAAATAATTTAATTAGCATTTTTTTTGGATTAGGTTTGATATTTTCTGAAGACACTACAAATGAAAATATAATTCCTAATTTAAAACTAAGAATGTTAGATGGCACAAAAACAACAATCCATGATCTTGTGAAAGATGGACCAATTATGATTGATTTTTGGGCCACATGGTGCGTTCCATGTAAAAAAGTAATGAAATTTCTAGATGAATACCATCAAGAGTATTCTGATAAAGGTTTCAAGGTACTTATGATTAATCAAGATACCCCAAGGTCTTTAGGTAAAGTTAAATCTTATATTCGTTCACAAAATCATCAGTTTTTAGTAAGTCTAGATCCTAATAAGGCTTTGGCTAAAAAACTGAATGGTCTTGTGATGCCTACTTTAATTTTAGTAGATAAGGGAGGTGCAATAAAATGGAGGCACCAAGGGTATGTTCCTGGAGAAGAAGTTGAAATTCAAAAACAAATTGAAGATTTAATTAAAGAAAATGAAGTTGAGGAATCTTAATATGAAAAAGACATTACTTTTTCTCTTTTGTGGTCAGTTATTTTCAAACAACTTAGATATGAATGCTTCTATCACAGCAAATTACGGGGATAGTTACGATTTTTACTCTTTTTCAGAGAATAGGCTAGACCTAAATCTTTTTTATAATAATATCCAAGGCTGGGTACAATATGAATATTCAAACCCAGCAGATCTAGGTTTTCCGATGAATGATATTAGAAAATTTAGAATTGAGTATGCGCTTGACAATTATATCATCAAGCTCGGTGATATTTATGAGTTTTGGGGAAGGGGGTTAGTACTTAATCAGTTTGATGATCAAACGACTAACTATGATAATGGAACCCGTGGACTTTACTTTGAATATAATAATGGTCCCTTAACTCTTAATCATATAAACGGTAATTCTGATATTTGGCATTTTGGCGCAGATTTGAGAGTTCCTGCTTATAATAATGANCANAGCATGTANGCAAATCAGATNAAGTATGANTGGAATAGTTTATCCATTGGAATTAATCAATTAAAATCAAATGAAAATCATCAACCTCAATTTGGTACTGCTCGATTAGATGTTCATCATAATATTACTGGTGCATATGGAACTTACAGTCTCCCTAATGCTGACTTGTTCATAGAATATGTGGATAAGATTTCTACTGAAAAAAC
>NZIX01000029.1 GCA_002691785.1 Fidelibacterota bacterium
TGTATCATTAGATGTATTATTTTCCATAATTATTGTCACTTGTTAGTAAATTAAATATCCAAAAATTACATAAATTTTAATACCATTAAGCCATTATGTCATTCATTTTTACCTAGTATGAATATTGATTAATTTTGATTAAAGAGTATGGTTATGAGAAAAGTTAAAAATTTCATGTTAGAACATCCAATATTAAGCATCTTAATTATTTTCCCCTTTAGCTTATCGATATCAATCAGTTTATTTGACATCATTTTAAATTTTATCCTACCACTTATATTTGGTTTTTGGGGATCAGGATGGATATATAAGACTATTATTGGTACTTCATGGAGTAAAGGTATAAATAAGCCATTTTGGTTTATTTAAACTTTTACTTTTTTAGCACCATTGCAATGGAAATAAAAATGATCATAGATCCAAAAATGAAATTATATGAAATGGATTCGAAAAATAAAATATATCCAAATAATGCTGATAAGGGAACCTGAACATAGCTAGTTAAAGCTGCATTGCTAGCTGGTAGTACTTTATAACCGAACGTTAAAAACATTTGTCCTAACTGTGTGCAAATACCAACCATTAAAAGAATACACCATTCATATAAATTTGGAGATTGCCATTCAAAAATAGCAAAAGGCAAACTCATTGGAATAGTAAAAAGAGGAAAATAAAACATGATCAAAAAAGGTGATTCATTCTTTTTTGAAGCTAGTCTTACAAGAACATACGCTAAAGCTGTTAAAAACGCTCCAGAAAGAGATATAATCAAACTTTGAACGCTGATGGATTTTACATTATAAATAAATGGAAATTTCAAAAGAACAAAAACTCCTAAAAAACCTAAAATAACTGATAAAAAAATTTTCTTATAAACTTTCTCCGATAAAATAACGGATGCTAAAATAGTTGTGAAAATTGGATATAAATACTGGATAGAAGTTGCCTCATAGAGTGAGAGTCTTTGTATCGACTCATAAACAAAATATAAAGCAATAGAACCTGTAATGCCCCTTAAAANTAAAATTTTATAANTCCTACCCCATAATGAAACTTTATTANTTTTCAANAGNACNAATGTGAATAAAAAAGTAAATATGCCTCGAACTAAAACTATTTGCATTGTCCCTAATTTTACTGANGCTGATTTTACAAANACNGTCATTAAGCAAAAAAAGAATGCACTTAAAAACATANAAACATACCCTTTNTATGNTTTAAAATTCTGTTTTAANGTTTGCAATTTTTGAATGGTAACTGAAAGTGATAAATTNTGANATAATTAAAGNAAGAATTTACGCTTTAAAATGTTTNAATAGAATGAAATCAATCTTACTAAAANTGAGGAGAAAATAANTTTGANTCATATTACCAAAATATTATTCACCATAAAAAANTTAATATTATTTCTATTATTTTTGAGTTTTTACTCATGCAAAGAGGATATACCAAATAATAATATCTCAAATAATAATGAATTAATAGAGTTCTGGCTTACAGATCCTAAAAAAGATATTAAATTTTTAAAACAAACCACCAATATTGACACAGGCTATGTTCAAAATTCAAACTATGAGACGATTACCATTAATTCAGATGGCGTATACCAAACTATGGATGGATTTGGTTTTGCTTTAACCGGTGGAAGCGCTTACCATATTTATAATCTTTCAGCGGAAAAAAGGGCTCAATTGCTGATAGAATTATTTGATAGTTCTGGTACTAATATTGGAGTAAGCTATATTCGATTGACTATTGGTGCTTCTGACCTGGATCAATATGTTTATTCATATAATGATTTAGAGCCTGGGGAAACAGATGTTGATATGAATTACTTCTCCTTAGANGAAGATAAAAAGTATGTTATTCCGGTAATGAAAGAGATTTTACGGATAGTACCTAATATGAAAATATTAGCCTCTCCGTGGTCTCCTCCAACTTGGATGAAAACGAATAACAATAGTATTGGTGGAAGCTTAAAACCTGAATTTTATGAGGCATACTCTAAATACCTTGTCAAATATGTTGAACACATGGCTCTTGAAGGAATAATTATAGATGCCATTACCGTTCAAAATGAACCCTTACACCCCCATAATAATCCNAGTATGCTAATGCTTGCAGAGGAACAGAAAAATTTTATAAAATATTATCTTGGTCCAATTTTTGAAACTAAAAATATTGAAACAAAAATTATTATCTATGATCATAACGCAGATAAAATTGACTACCCAATATCAATCTTAGATGATCAAGAGGCCAGACAATACATAGATGGATCTGCTTTTCATCTTTATGCTGGNGATATNAATGATTTGAGTAATGTTCATATGGCTCATCCTGATAAAAATTTATATTTTACAGANCAATGGATTGGGGCTCCTGCAAATTTTTCTGAAGATTTAAAGTGGCACGCTCGATACTTACTGATTGGAGCTTCAAGAAATTGGTGTAAGACGATCATAGAATGGAANCTTGCNGCNGATGAAAATCAAGATCCTCATACCCCAGGTGGGTGTACTGAGTGTTTAGGCGCAGTCACAATATCAAACAATCATTATACAAAAAATCCTGGATTCTATATTATTGCACATATTGCAAAATTTGTTAGACCCGGTTCAAAAAGGATATATTCTACAACCTNTCCTCATTTACCAAATGTAAGTTTTTTAAGAAATGATAATAAAATAGTCACAATAGTTTTAAATGATCACGATTCAGATATTTATTTTAATATTAAACATAATGATCATTATATAAATTCAAAATTATCTTCTGGTGCANTAGGAACTTACATCTGGGATATTAATCAATAATTATAAATGAGGACAGCNCATTGGCTAGCACTTNTAATTNCTCTAAATTATTTTATTTGGGGTAATAANCAACGTCCAAACACGTTATATAAAAAAGAAAATTTTTTTGAAAATCGCACTGCTAGAATAGGAGACAATCCATTTCCAACCAATCCAATGAGTGATCGAGCAAGGGGTTACCTTTTAAAAGGAAAAGCTCAAACAGCTTTATCCAATTATGGTAATTATATTGACTTTGATATTAAACCAAATGGTGCTTGGGGTGATTATGCTTATCTTTATGATGTTTCATTTCTTGCTGGGATTCCTGGAAATAAAAACTCATCCCATTTCTCATGGGAGTTAATTGAGACTATTTTAGAAGATGATTTTCCAATTTATAGCATATGGGAATCTGAAAATGCATACAATGCATGGTTTCTTGGCAATGACACGACATTTTCTGGTATAATTTTTAATTGTGAAAATGATTTTGGTATTTGGGAACCAGATAGTATTTCAAGAAAGGTGTCTTTAGATAAAATAAATAAAGAGCATCAATGGTATATTGACAATCAAAATAAAAAAATAATTATCAGCAGTTCAGGGGAATTAAACCCTAATAAAACCACAGCTCAAATTGGGCTCATTTATCCTTGGGCTATTAGGCCTAAGCTTTTAAGTAGAGAAGAACAATTCGATTATTATGATTATGGAAAAGATAATGAAGAATGGACTACTGACGATCATTATTTTTATTATGGTGCAAATACCGCAGAATCCTGTCTTACTTTTTATAATCCAACATCCAATACAGATTGGCATCCAACTACTATGGCTAGAATTAATACACATAATACAGAAATTTCTGCAGGAGATGTATTTGGGAATACTTATGTTACAGATTTAAATGACTCTTATCCTCTTCTAGCACATTCTGGATTTTCAGAAACATGGCCTAAAAAATGGAATCCATTTTCNGGTAGTTTAGATTCATTCTGGCCTGGGTCTTGGGCAAAAAATTATAATATAAATCTTCCTGGATGCTCTGAATCAAGAAAAGATCCTGACTGTTGGGAAGAGGTTGAAGGTCGATTTACCTCTGATATGGATGTATACATGGAATTTGATGACAGGTGGGCTCATCGGGGTAATCAAGTCAATACTAATAATGAATATGAACAAACTGGATATCCAATGGGGTTAAGAGTTATGTCAGAAGCTCATTCATATGGAGTATCCTATGCAGAAGATATACTATTTGTGACCGTTACTGTTCGAAATGAAAGTGGAGATTGGTGTGCAAATGATGAATTTGGAAACCCAATTCTTGATGAAAATGATAATCCTATATGTGGTGAAGCTATGATCATGCCCGATGGTACAAAGTTAAATAGAGGAAAAGGATTTAATTATAGTGGTGTCAGTTTAGGATTTTGGAATGATGGTGTTATTGTAAGCGGAGATAAGTATGGTAATACAAACTCATGGACTAGTGCTGATGATTATATGAAATACTATTGGGAAGTATTTGAAATCAACAATGAAAGACATTTAATCAGTATGGCCATGATTGGAGATTATGATGGTTATTCTTTAGTCCCAGGATATGCTATGGATCCAAACACTCCAAGTCCTGGAAATCAGTTTGGATTGGTTGCAACTCAACTTCTGGATTCTCCAAAAGCAACGACACCTATTGACCTTGATAAAGACGGTGTGATTGATATCTTCCCAGGTGAACCTCTAAAAATGACAGACTGGCACTGGCTCGATTGGTATCTTAGACCAGGTGTTACACATCCTGAAAGTCTTTCTGGAGATTGTTATGCTGGAACTCCAGGGTGTCCTCAAGCTCGAAATAAAGAAGAATTATTTTATAAAATTATGATAGGAGATACCAGTAATCTATCAGAAAATGAAANAGCNTGGCATTTTCATACGCCCAACCCGGGAACTGATTTAGGAATTGANCTTAANCCNCATTTNGACTCACTAGAGGGAATTGAACAAGAACCTGTTTTTCAAAGACCTCCAGATGGTGTGGATCCATTAGTAATCATGAGTTGTGGACCGTTTGATCTTCCNGTTGGAAGAGAAGTTCCTTTTTCATTTTGTATTATATTTGGCCAAAATGAAGAAGATTTAATTAATAATGCAAAATTTGCACAAGTCATGTATAATTCAAAATATCAAGGTTTTACTCCACCTAATAAACCTACAGTTCATGTTGAAAGTGAATTAGATAAAGTTAAAATATATTGGGATAATGTTGCTGAGTTTTCAAAAGATATTGTTACAGGTTATGCAGATTTTGAAGGCTATAAAATATATAAAAGCATAGATGGTGGTGAAACCTGGGGTTTACCTCAGGATATGATTTATGATTCTGATGGAATTTTTGTTGGTTGGCGTCCTTATGCACAATTTGATCTTTCAGCAGAAGCAGATTCGATTCATTGTGTTTATTCAAATAATTCTGATGATTGTAAAGATGATTACAAACAACAAAGAGGCCACTCTATTCGCGGGCAAGATCAATACTTTCCTTGGTTTAACCTTGGAGAAGATACTGGATTTGAAGAAATACAATTATCAACAATTAAAAAAATAAATAATATTGATTATCATTACCTATTTGAAGACGATGATATTATAAATGGTATTGAATACACATATTCTGTTGTTGCTTATGATATGGGTATAGAAAAACCAACCATAGAAACATTTAAATATCTTGGAGAAAATCAATATGAATCTATATTAGATACAAATTTTTCCAATCCATTAAAATGGGCTGACCCTGATGGTTATGCATCTATAGAAAATTCAAAAGGAACAACCATATTAGATAAGAACTTTGTCCAAATCTTTCCAGGAAGAAAACCCTCAAAAAATTTATCAAATGTTAAGGTAGTTCCCAANCCTTACCTAGTAAATTCAAACTTTAATGAAACAAAACATATAAAAAGAATACGCTTTACAAACCTTACAGAACGATGTGAAATACAAATTTTTACATTAAACGGAGAACTTGTAAATACTATACACCATGAAAACTCAATGTCTGGGAATGCATTTTGGGATTTAAGAACAATAAATAATCAGGAGGCTGTTCCTGGNTTATATATTTTCCATATCAGTGATAAAAGTGAATTTAAACAAAAGCCTATCATTGGTAAATTTGCGATCGTGCGCTAAAGAAATAATAANTTAATTTCTTCTTTTTCTTCCAGAACGGTTATTGTTCCTTTTGTCATAATGATTTTTGGATCGTCCTTTTCCACCACTTCGCCTTCTTCTGCCGCGTCGTCCTCTTCCTCCACTTTTACTTTCATATTTACCAGTAAAATTTATATCCTTCGCATTTTTATAATAAGACAAGTATCGATTAAATTCTGCTGAGACAAAATGCTTTATTAACTCTTCTCTATCAAGAGATTCTAGTTTCTTAATTATTCCAGGAAGAAAAGGTCCAATTTGCTTTTCATTAACATTAACTTTTTTTATTTTTTCTATAAGGGAAAATAATCTACTCTTACAAATCTGATCACCATTAGGAACCAATTCTTTAGAAAATAAAATACTAGATTTTCTTTCAATTTCTTTAATTTTTCTAAATTCTCGACCATGGACGATGGCAATAGAAATCCCTTTTTTACCAGCTCTTCCTGTTCGTCCACTCCTATGAATGTAGACTTCATCATCATCTGGAAGATTATAATTAATTATATGAGTTAAATTATCNACATCTAAACCTCGAGCAGCAACGTCTGTCGCAACAAGTATTTGAATGTGCCCTTTTCTGAATCTNCCCATAACATCATCTCGTTGAGATTGGGATAGATCTCCATGAAGAGTATCGGCATTATAGTTATCATTCATTAATTTACTAGCAACTGTTTTGGTATCATTTCTAGTTCGACAAAATACAATACCATATATATTCTGATTTAAATCAGCAATTCTCTTAACAACTTCATACCTATCTTTTGCTTGAACCATATAAAATATATGTTTAACGTTTTCAGAAGCCATATTCATCTTCGCAACCGAAATTTCCAGAGCATCTCTCATATACTTTTTTGTTACTTCTTTAATTTTTTTTGTCATGGTTGCAGAAAAGAGTAATGTTTGNTTTTCTTTNGGTGTNTTAGAAAGAATTGCTTCTAAATCCTCTTTNAAACCCATAGATAACATTTCATCCGCTTCATCAAGGATGACACGNTCTACATTATTAATTANTAATTTNTTTCGCTTAATCAGATCTTTTGTNCTNCCNGGNGTACCAACAACAATGTGNGCNCCNTTTTTTANAGCTTTCATTTGTANTTCAATCCTTGCNCCACCATAAACAGCTACAACATTTAAACCTTTTATATATTTAGCATATTTTGTTAAATCATTTGCTATTTGGATACATAACTCTCTGGTTGGGCAAAGTATGATTGATTGAGTTTTATAATTATTTACTCTAGTCAAGTCCAATAATGGTAATCCAAATGCAGCAGTTTTTCCAGTACCTGTTTGNGCAGAAGCAATTAAATCACGATTTGAGGATTTTANATGAGGAATNACNTTAGTTTGAATTGGNGTAGGNGTTTCAAATTTTAATTCTTTTATTGATTTTAGTATTTCACCACTCAAAGAAAATTTTTGAAAAGTATTTTTTATGATTTTATTATCTTTAGAGTTCATTTTTTTTATGGCATTAAGGGAAAAGATGATTTTTATATCAAATAAGCATTTCATATTAACCATAAAATTTCAAGAATCTGATTATATATTACTTATTAAAGCAAAAAAGGGATAAAGGGTACTAATTACCGCTTGATTTATGCTTCTATTGATTTATAATTACGTTAAATCAATTTCATAAATTATATTCATTAGTAGAAAAAATAATTAGAATATTATTATTTAAGGCTCAAAAAAAAATAGATTTAAATATTTTATCTATTTATAAATTATTTTACTGCCCTTTTAATTTTCATATTCCTTGCAATAAATTTTATNTTTGCTTCTAACTCGCTAAAATATATTCTATTGTCTTCTTCCATACTGTTCAATTTTTTTAAGGTAAACCCAATAATTAATCCATTTAAAAAGAGACACATTCCTAGCATTAATGACATACCCTTCAAACGTTTTTCCAAACGTGCTAATTGATTATCCATTAAAAGCTCCTATTTACTTAAAAAAATTTAATTAACAACAAAAGAAAAGGAAACAAATGAAATTATTATTTAATATGTTAAAATACTTTTGAAGAATATTTTTAAAAATTTATCAGCACAGTTAATAAAATGAAAAATAATTATTTTTTTATAATTAATTTTTTTTCTATATACTTAGAAAGTACTGAAGATATAGCTTTATTGCCTTCAATGTTAGGATGATAGCGATCAGATAATATTTTAAGATTTGCAGTTATTTGCTTTGACATATCAATATGTTCTATCAATCTGTGCTTTTTAGAAATTTCTTTTAAAATAGTATTGCCCTCAGAGATATATTTTAAATAAAATTCTAAATTTGCGTAGTCTTGTATATACTTTTTTTCATCATCTGTATTATCTTTTTTAAAGAGTGAAAGCGGTGTGCAAAGCAAAAGATTAATATCCATATTTTGACAAATTAAAGCAATTATCTCCATATTCCTTTTATAATATTTCAAGGTCTCCTTATCAAATTCTCTAATTGTATTTGAAGGTAATTGTTCATTGTCAGGAGAATATTTTTTAAATTTTCTTTTTATAGCCCTTGAAAATACGATCAAATAAGAATTATCCATCATTCTGCTTAGTGACCAAGACTTTCGACTTTCAGATGTA
>NZIX01000004.1 GCA_002691785.1 Fidelibacterota bacterium
TACTTCATCAATTAATAAACCATTGGACACTACAATTTGATTTTCATCAATTGTAATAATGACCTCAACTGAATCTGCTTTATCAGAAGGATCATCTTTGCACGGCCACCAATTTCGTGAACCATATGGCTCAGATAAAGTCCATATGTGTGGTATATTATTGTATGAGTCAAAGTTAAATGAACCAAAACCTGTTACTGGAGGTGTTCCATGATAAAACACCTCTAAATGAAAATCATATCCTTCTGAAATTTGAACATTTGGAGCAGGAATCAATATCATGTCTTGATTATGTTCATAAGAAATAATATTATTTCCAAACTTAACTGAATCGATGGTCATTTCATCAGAGAAATCAAGTTCTAATGCATCGGGTTGGCTAAAACCAACTGATCCCTTTATAGTAACAACCCCT
Organism: Fidelibacterota bacterium; assembly: GCA_002691785.1. GTDB lineage: Bacteria > Fidelibacterota > Marinisomatia > Marinisomatales > UBA1611. The sequence continues at coordinate 416 of NZIX01000004.1, forward strand.
TTGATAAATTCGGAGACTACATCGATGTCTAAATTTATTTTATAATAATGAATATCTAACATTTTTTGATTTTCAGTAAGGGTTGAACTAAATGAATTAAAATTTTCTTGAGAAATAATTCGAGAACATTGATAATGTTTATCTGAAGGATTTTGACTATAACAAACTGTCAAAATTCCAATAATCAGATGTAGGAACCTTATGTATTTAAACATAAATCTAGAAACATGAATTAAATTTAGAAAAAGCTAAATATGGAATTAGTATGTAAATAATAGAATCTCTTATAAGATAGAAGAGAAAAAATGCAAATAAAACAGACCAACCTTTCTTTTTAATGAGTTGTTTAAAACCATCTCTTTTATAAATAGTCAGCCAATCTTTAAAAAACTTCGGCTGATAAAACATCACTATTAATTTTCTGGTTTAATTTTATCAAATTGAAGGTTTTCATATTTTTCCCACATATTGTTCCCTGAAGCTTCAGCAAAACGAAATGAAAACTCTAATGCCTCATAAAATGGTCTGTTTGCATACTCACCATGAGAATAAAACTCATTCACCCATCTTACCATTTCAGATATTTTTATATCATCTAATTTATCAAATATACCATAAACCAGCTCGGCTCTATTTTGATAGTACCACTCCGTAATGCCACCATAACCGACTTTATCTTGAAGATCTGTATGAGTTTCATAAACTTGAGTTAGATAAGAAAATAAAAAAGTTTCCTTTTCCTGACTTGATAAGGTTTTCCAATAAGGTACTACTGGTGAAATCCTTCCCGTATTTGAGTCCGCGTAAATAAATATTGAAAAAAATAATATAATAAATATTTTCATTTTAGACTCTCTTTTAACATGTTTTATATTAATAACACAGTAATAATACTATTCTAAATTAGTTTAGGACAATATTAAACTTCAGAAACCTCTTTCCAATCTCCATTAACTTTTATTAAATCGATTAGAGCATCAAGCGCGTTTAATTCAGGAATATTTGTTTTGACAACTTCTTGACCTTTATATAAAGAGATTTTTCCTTTTCCCACACCTACGTATCCATAGTCAGCATCTGCCATTTCACCCGGTCCATTTACAATACATCCCATGACTCCTATTTTTAGCCCTTTTAGGTGGTCGAGTTTTGAACGAATTTTTGAAGTCGTTTCCTGTAAATCAAATAAAGTTCTACCGCAAGATGGACAAGAAATGTATTCTGTTTTTGAAATTCTAGATCTACTTGCCTGTAAAATACCAAAACTAAGTTCATTTATAAAACTCTTATTATGCTCAGAATCAACCCATAAACCATCTCCAAAACCATCTATTAAGAGTCCACCAAAGTCTGTTGAAGCATCCATTAATAAATTATTTTCATCAATATTCTTATAAGAGTTTTTTATAATAATAGGGTTTAAAATTTTCTCATTTATACATTTAATAAAAAAACGTCTTATGGATGCTAATCGGTTCTCGTTATCTGTTTTCAAAATCAAAATAGAGTTTGGAAAAGCACTAAAGTCTTGTTGGATTTCACTTTGAGAATCAATAATTATAAATGAAAGAGTTTCCTTATTTATTTCACTAATAGAATTGTATTCAAATAAAGGATAATGCTTGTCTTTTTTCTTAAATGCTTTACTATCCTGAACGATACGCAATGTACCTGGTAGCTCAAATTCTATTTCAAGTGATCCTATATATAAATAATCAATTGCTTGATCTGAAATATACCATTTATCCTTTGATTTTGAGTAAATATAACCAAAAGAATTCAAATCATTATATGAAATTGATTTAAGTTTAGAAAGATCGCCAAAAACAATAGGGACGTTATTTACACCCATGTTAGTTATGTTGGATGTGTTTCGTCTTGAATAAAAATAGGGATCATAAGGGATTTTATGAGTTTCTATTAAATTGGTCGAAGAATTATTTTTTAATCGATCTACTAGGACTTTACAAACTGGAATTTCTGCTTCAGGTTCTTCGGTCAAAGATACTCTAATTGTATCGCCTAAACCATCTTGTAAAAGTGTACCAATACCAACTGAACTTTTAATTCTTCCATCTTCAGCTTCACCAGCCTCTGTAACACCTAAATGAAGAGGATAATTCATGTTTTCTTTTTGCATCATTTTCACTAGTAATCTATATGCCTGCACCATGACTCTAGTGTTGCTTGCTTTCATTGATAAAATAATATTAAAATAATTCATTTCTTCAGCAATGCGAATGAATTCCATTGCCGATTCAACCATTCCCAGAGGAGTATCACCATATCGACTCATTATCCTGTCAGATAAAGAACCGTGATTAGTGCCAATTCTCATGGCAGTACCATATTCTTTGCAAATACTTACTAAAGGAGAGAATTTTTTTCTTATTCTTTCTATTTCAGATAGATAAGAGTCATCAGTATAATTAATTTCTTTAAATTTTTTCTTATCAGCGTAGTTTCCTGGGTTTATGCGAACTTTCTCAACAATTCTTGCTGCAAGTTCTGCAGCATTGGGAGTAAAGTGAATATCTGCAACAATAGGTGTTTGGTATCCTAGATCTCTAATCCCTTTGCGAATTATTTTTAAATTTTCTGCTTCTTTGAGACTTGGAGCTGTAATTCTTACTAATTCACATCCTGATTCAATTAACCTGACTGATTGAGCAATTGTACTCTTTGTATCCATCGTATCTGTAGTTGTCATGGATTGAATTCGAATAGGATTTTGACCACCTATATATAAATTACCAACTCTTACCTCTCTTGTGGCAAACCTTGAATATTTTGTAAGACTGTTACAATATTCTTGCATTACCTACCCTGATAAGGAATGGATAAATAGCGATCGGCTTTTTTCATAGATAAAGAAAGATTATCTAACTTTCTACATTTAATATAATTTGATTTAGCCTCATTTCTCTGATTCATCATGTCAAATGTCATCCCTTTTAAAAGAAGGGCATTCCCAAGAATTATATCCAACTCAGATGAATAAGAGTTTATAGTCTTATCAAGCAAATCAATAACTTTTACATAATCTTTTTGATAAAAAGCATTTAATGCTTTTTCATAATTTAAATATGGAAGATACCATTCCTTTTGCCTCGGATATAATTTTTTAAAAGTAGAATCTAAATGAGCTATACGCTCTTTAATTTCAATAGTCTTTTTCAATTTAATTAAAGTTTCCAGATAAAGAATATTGAAATAATAATTATTTGGAAAANTNTCAACAAGGTCNTTNGAATGTTTATGAGCTAGNATNGGATCATCTTCAACCCACAANTAAAGATAACTAAGAATTCCNTTAGCCTCTATCCAAGACCAATCTCCNTCCTCTGCAGATAATTCAATTCCATTTANNCCTGATTCNANAGATGGATTNAGACCATAAGCTCTAACNGCCCATTTTAATAAATTATTACTAATTCCAGAATAATACTCAATGATACCTATNGGCAAATGTGCATCAAATATTTGAGGATGATTTTCAGCTATATCATCTATTATGGAAAATCCTAAATAAGCCCGATATAATGTTCTTAGCCACTGCTTTTTACCTAAAGTTANTCTAGCGCTTAAACCTATAGCAGAACCTTGATATAATCGATAATTTGGATCATGTTCATATTTATCTATAAGTATTTTATATGTCGCTTTNATACTTTCAAGGTCTTTTTCTAAAACTTGATTACTTCTTTTTGTTGAATAAACTGCTTTGGCTTGAACCCAACGTGATGCGGCCCATATCATATGNACACCTGGATGATTAAAATATTTATCTTTAGCTTCGCTTAATATTGAAACAGATCTATCAAATTCATAATCATAGAAAGCATAAACACCTTCTCGAACTAAAGAATCACCTTCATAAAAATCTTTAGCAAATATATTTGATATAATAAAGACATATATTAAATAATAACGCAAAATAAGCCCTATTTGAGGATCATTAATTTTATTTAAATTATATATTTTTCTAAAATTTAAATATCTTGGGACGATAATATAAGCCAACCTTGCGATTCATTATTAGTAGGTTTTATTTCTAGGCTCTTTTCCCAAGAAGCTCTTGCAAGCTGTTTTTCATCCATTTTCCAATAGGTAATACCCATTCCCATATANGTATCCGCATCATTAGGAAGAATTTCTAAGACCTCTTGGTAGGCAACTAATGATTCCTTATGCATATTNTTATCTCTATAAAATTTGCCCAATACTCCAAAAGCTCCAGGAAGCCANGAATGGTGATTNTTATTTATAGACAATGCATTTTTAAATGATTCACGACCTACCGTGGGGTTTCCTANTCTATTATGCTCAACAGCNAGGATATAATATGCTTGNGGCAATAANTTTTTAACAATAGCATCTTCAGGTTTATATCTCAAAAAGTCTTCCCAAGAGTTCACTGCTCTACCCCATTCTTGTGCATTAAAATAACTTAAGCCTTGCATATAACGATAATCCGAGTTGTCTGGNTCAAGATAAACCGCATCACCATATGATAAAGCAGCATACACAAACTTGCCCTGNTCAAAATATAAATCAGCNAGTGAAAGGTATGATTNGATATTTTTTGGNTCTAGTTTAATAGTTCTTTGAAAAGAGCGCTTCGCTTCTTCTACCTCTCCCATTTTTAAGTAGTTTTCACCAATTAAATGAATAAAACCAGTATGATTTGGAAAATTTGNAGAAGCNTCTTCTGCTAAATTTAAGGCTTCCATGTAATCACCAGATGCCATTTTATCCCTAATAATTGTCATTTTTTGAGCTGGACCATCTGGAAATTTTTCTGATGAAATTCTTAAAATATCCTGACTTAATTCACGTTGCTCTTTCGAATTAACAAATGTTGTCATNGCTTCAATTGTNGCGNCATGATTTGGTTCTAAAAANAGNGCTTCTTCAAATGCATTTTTNGCTTTATGATATTCTCCAATGGTAGCATATANAGACCCCAGAAAAAAATGTGCATCCGGGTTCTGNGGATTTTTTGCAACTTCTCTCAAGTAAACTTCCTTAGCAGCACCATATTGCTTATTTACCTCATAGTGCTTACCTAACTGTCTTTGAATATATAAATTATCTGGATTGGAATGTGCCTCTTTTTCAAAATCTTCTTTAGAGAAAAAAGGTTTAGAGTCAACTAAAACAGTTTCACTTTTAGGATCTTCATCGTAGAAGTATCTTGTGGCTCTAGCCAATTCTTTATTGGAAGCTTGTAATTCACCAGTGAGGTTATATAATTCATCTGCATAAACGGCAGAGTTAATTTTTACACCACTTTTTTTTAATCCATTTGATTCAATTTTTTCTGCTTCAGGCTCTATTTCTTCTACTAATTCTTCTACAGGCTTTTTCTTTTTACGCTTCTTCTTTTTTTTCTTTTTTGAACTTGATTTACTACTAGATTTTTTCTTTTTACGCTTTTTCTTTTTTTTGGTTGTCTGTTCTTCAGAGGATTCAGCTCGCAAAGATCCAGCTTCAAAAGTAGGATAGAAACCAGCCAAGATAGCGTAAAATATTATTTTTATTAATAATTTCATTAAGTAATAAACTAAATTAGTCTAGAAGTTACACAATTTGTCTTATTCTGAAAGTATTTTTATATTTCTGAAAATACTAATACCAATAAATAAAAACCTAGTCATTTAAGCTCAGAAATAACTATTTATGATCCATTCCGCCAATTTTACAACATGCAGGCAATGATTCATAAGAGGTTGGATCTGCTAATTGTTCATTTGCTTGATAGCCTAAATTTGATATTGCTTTTTCTATACTTTTTATATCTGTTTTTTCTATATCATAAATAACTTTTGTTTTTTTAGTTGCTAAATCAACCGTTGAATTATTAACACCAGCTATTTTTTTCAAACCAACTTCAATAGTTTTTTGACACATTCCACATTGTATCGTGGGTGTATTAACAGATATAGTTGCATGTTCACCATTACAGGCAATTATTAGAAAACTAAGTATTGTAATAACAAAATTCATTAATTTCACTTTAAAACCCCTTTACTTTGCATCAGATATTAAANATAAAATCTAAGATTAATTAACACCTTTATATTCAATTAATTTCTGAATATCATTTAATATTTTTTTAGTTTCCTCGAGTTCTTCTTCAAGTTCTTTTTTCGTTGAAAGTTTAGAAGAANTTAATATACGTTTTTTAGCATTTCGAACATCTCTACTAATAATCGGATCCCTTGCTAAAACTTCTTCGAGGTCACCTAAATTTTTTTTATCTCCATAACTGCCAATCATCCTAACAGAATTTCTTCTGACATCCCTAGATTTATCTTTTAATAAGTTGACAAAAATCTGTAATGTTTCTGGTTTTTCTTTTGCATATTTACCGAGCTGCCTCACTGCCTCAGGTCTTGAATCCCATGAAGAACCACCATATTCACTTAGCTCTACTAATCNATCATAATTATTATCATTAATAACACTNCCAAAATATGTAATGGCTGATTTTCTTATAACATCATTATGAGAGTCACGTTTTAATAGAGCCTCNACAAGAAGTCTTGCAGCAGTTGTATCAACAGCAACTAAAGATTTAAATGCATCACTCACACTNTAATATTTTAAATCATTCTTTATAATTTNCTCAAGAAACAAACTTACATTTTCATCTTCTTTATAANTTTTTAATGATCTAAATATTGCGCGTCGGACCCTATTATCTTGCCCGTTGGTCAAGCTCATTAAGCGGTCAGAGTATTTTTTTGATTTTAAGGTTGAAAATGCATTAACGGCTTCTAATCGAACCCCCCAAAATGAATCTTCTTCTATCGCTTCTAGTAATGATTTTTCAACAATGACTCTTCCTTTTTTCGAACCTAATACCTTTGCTGCTGAAATTCTATCCAAAGGATTATTTGCATTTTTTAGTTGATAAATCCACTCTGAAATTGGCTTTTTAGATACCACTTTACATGGTATACGCATTCCAGANTTAAAAATTACTAGTTTTGGTCTTTTTATTACTGGAATTTCATGAACAATTTCTTTTTCTTCAACCCAAACTGTATGGTTTTTATCATCAATCTGAATATTAATAGGCATTTTAAAAATATTATTTTCTTTTAAGTCTTGTGTTTGTTTTATGAAAAGTTTTATTGATTTATTCCTTTGATTATAATTCCATTTTACTTCGTATTCAGGGAATCCTGGCTCATAAACCCACTGCTTAAAAAACCAATCCATNTTTTGACCAGTAGTCTCCTCAATTGCTTTTTTCAAATCTGGTGTTTCAACATTCTTATATTGATATACCTTTGTATAGTGTTTAATGAACCTCCAAAAAGCATCATCACCTAAATAATCTTGGATCATATTTAATATTAAACTTCCTTTAGAATAAATATGACCATCAAATACATCCATTGATTCATAAAAGTGATGCTGAACAGTTGCTCTTCTCCATCTTTTATTACTTCTAAAATATCCTTTTATTTCACCATATCTAATATATTCACCTTCATCAAAACCAAATTTATGTTCTCTATATTTTCTTGAGAAAAAGGTTGCAAATCCTTCATTTAACCATGCATGTGCCCAATTTCTAGTCGTTATCATATCCCCAAACCATTGATGAATTAATTCATGAGCAACTAAGCCTTCACTACTTACATCTGGATGAGCAAACTCATCATACATAGTTCTATCTGTATTGTGTGTAAGTGTAATATTTTCCATTCCTCCAAACATAAAATCATCTAATATTACTTGATCATATTTTTCATAAGGATATTCAATCCCTGTTTTCTCACCAAAATATTTCATCATATCGGTTGTTAATCCAAAGGATCTAAGTGTTTCACTTTGATTATTTCTATAGACCCAATAGTTTACTGGAGTATTTAAATATTTATCCTCAACCTTTACATAATCACCAATTGCATAAGATATTAGATAAGATACCATTGGAAAATTTTCTCTCCAATGCCAAGTATGTGTACCGTTATCATTTTTTTTAATTGAAATTAGTTCACCATTTGAGATTGCTTTAAACTGTGATTTTACGGTTAAAATAGTTTCAAATGTCGCTTTATCATTTGGATAATCATAAAGTGGNACCCAATGATGATTATCCATATCTTCACCTTGTGTCCATGCTTGATATGGTTTTTCAGGGTAAGTTTTATCAGGTTTTACGAAAAATGTACCTTTTCTGGGTTTAGAGTTATAATCAATTCTAACTTTAATTGTATCATTCCAGCTGATAGGCTTGAGAAGTTCAATATTTAATTTAGAATTTGAATAAATAAATTCGAGATCATCATTGCCCATCCTAACTCGCTTAACATGCATATCATCTGCATCCAATGAAAAAGAACTCAGAGATGAACTTAATGGACTTAAAGTATGAANGACATAACCATAAACTGATTCAGTATCTATATCAACNGAAACATCTATTTTGATATGATGTATATCAACTTCTCTATCTCTTGTTCTTTGTAANGGAGCATTAGCATCGGTTGCTAATAAGATCGATAAATGTAAAAATAGGATAAGTCTCATGTAATTTCCATTTTTATTGATATTGAATATATAAAATAACATAAAAAAAAGGGTCCGGAAAAACCGGACCCTTTTCTAGATCGTTGTATAAACGAAACTTACTTCATTAAGATCAGTTTCTTTACACTTACAAAATCACCAGCTTGAATACGGTAGATATACATACCAGATGATAAGGATTGACCATAATCATTGGTTGCATTCCACATTACTCTGTAGCGACCTGGCTCATGACTTCCCTGAGCTAAGGTACGAACTCGCTGACCCATAACATTGTAGATCTCTAAAGTAACTTCTGAGTTCTGTGCAATGTCATACGTGATGTTAGTCACTGGGTTAAACGGGTTAGGATAGTTGTTGTGTAGTGCAAACTCCGTTGGAACTGCAATACCACCGTCAACACCTACTAACTCTTCACTGATGTTTAAAGTCATCATTCTTGCACCGCCTGATGATGGGGTTAGTTCAAACCCGTCATAAGACCAAACATCCCACTCAATCATCATGGTATTTACACTGTCTTCCATTGCAGCCATTGCAATATCACCATACTTAACAAACAATCCAGTTTGTGTTAGTGGAACGTGAGCATAGAAGTCGTCTACGTATACAGAACCGGTTCCGTCAGCTCCTACTAAGAACATACCGATTTGTACGGTTTCTGCTCCTTCTGGAACGACACCATCAACTTCGACATACATCCATTCATCTAGACCATGGGCTGGCATAACGTGCATGGAAGAATCAATACCTAACCATCCCCAGTCTGCGGTAAAGTACTTTGCAAACAATACAAAGTGACCGGCTTCATCCATCATGTCTCCTGTCGGAATCATGACCATGGCATCTGCCCACCACTCTGTTCCAGGAGGTACGGCACCTTCGTAGTAAGTTTGGAAGAGATTATTTTCTCCGCCACTTCCCCACAACTTCACACATGCTTCACCATCATAAGTATTTACAACCTGATCAGAGAAGCCTGCGTTTTCACCATCTAAATGGACACCGTAGTGATCACCATCAGGATAAGTTTCCCATCCGTCAGCGTGTCTCTGCCATCCATTGTCAAGTGTTGTGTATTCATCAAAACTACCGTTCATAACAGCGTTATCTGGAAGCATTCCCCAAATACCTGTATCAGGATCTGCAAAACTCATGACATACTCTAAATTGTCATTGTCATCATCAGATGCTGCTGTCCAGATAAACGCAACCTCTTCATCAAGGTTATCTGGAGTAACGTCAATCTCTAATCCATCAGATGGTGAGATAATAGTTACTGGGTTTGGAGCTACGTTAGACAAGGTTACTGTCACTTCGTTTGTTGGGAGACTTTCATGATCATCAAACAAGGTTGTGACATGATATGTATACGTTCCCCAGTCTAAACCTTCATCCCAATACTCAGTCTCTTCAGCCATTCCAACTACTTCAGCTGTTCCACCCTCAGAAGCACGGTAGACGTTAAAGCCTAGCATATCACGAGTGTTTTGAGCTTCGTAAGGACTTGGAGTTGATGGAGCATTGTATTCTGCTGGGTTTACTTTCGTATTTGCATGCTCAACGTCACCAGCATGGGTGAAGTTTCTGCTTGCATACCCATCAGCACCAATCCAATTAGTCAGCATCGCGCCTCCGCCAACACTAAAGTCTGCGTGTACGTTCATTTGCCAATCTCCACAAAATGCGAAGTACTGTCCCATTTCCCATAGACCTTGATCATCTGGGTTAAATGGGTCTCCTGCAATATGATAGTTGCTTGCTGGGAATTCCATCGTTGGATCACATTGCATCATGTCCAAGTCAAAAACACCTTCAATTGGAGTATTGTAATCAGCTGTTTCAAAGTTATAAAAACCACTGTAGATCACAAAGACATCTCCTGTAACAGGAATTGGATCAAAGCTAGTCATTGCCCACCCGTATGTTTCTGAAGTTGGGTCTGCATCTACAGAAACCGCTTCATTATCATAAAGGATGTTGCTCATGTCTGGCATGTCTGTGTCTGGATGTGGTGTCACTACTGTGATTCTATGTTGAGCATCACCGTAGTTCGCATCTGGCCAGCTATCCATCCAAATACCCTGAGCTGTTCCTTTCATAGCCCAAGAACCTTGAACACGATAACGAACCGCTGCAGCACCCGCATAATAGGTTGCGTTGCCTTGGATACCATCATGATACGCTAAATCCATATTACTCGCATCAATAGGTGGTTCCCACATTAGATGAACATCATCACCATAATCCATCGCCATTAGGTCGCTTGGATTGTCTTCGATTTGAACGGTCACTGTAACTGGACCAATCACATCAGAAGATACGATGTCAAAAATACCTGGTATTGCGTAGTCAGCACGGACTGAAAGATCAAGATCTGTTGGCTCTGCGGCAAACAAGACTGTACTCCACTCAGTTGCATTACGACCTGCGGTTCCAATAGGACCATCAGTGCTAAGTATCGTATAACCCGCTAGTGGATTATATGGTGTAAACTCAACCTCATAGTCTCCTGCTGAAGAACCCCAACCATCTACTACAATGTAGTAAGTAGTACCAGCTGTCATGCTAACACCTTCAATATAAGATGTCCACGCTGTACAGTCTGTGTTAATTGGGTGTGTTGTATCATCCGAACATGCTGGATCACCAGTAGTGGTCGGAGCTAAAGTACCATTAGCATCTGCATAAACATACAGCTTAGTGTCATAAGAAGAATAACATGTTGACATGTTAACTGCCATATCCGTTGCTGGAGTAAAGCTATACACTACATCAGTAGCTCCTCCACCTTCGTAAGGACACACTTCATCATAGCTATCTTCATAACCTGCTGTGGTTCCTGTTGCCAACTCAGTAAGGTCTGTAAGAACCGTCGCTTCTTCAATTGTGTTTCCACCTTGACGTGTTCTGGAAGAAACTCCTGTTCCCATTCCCCATGAACCTGCGCCTTCGTAAGGTTCTGGTGCATCCCATGCTAAGGTCACATCAAACCCTGAAGAAGATCCACTTAGGTTTGTTGGTGCTGGAACTTCAGGTGGTAAAGCAGAATAAGCACATGCTTCATTAGAAGCACCTGATTCAACCGTTGAGTTCACCTGAGTCACTGTATAACAATATGTTGATTCAGACGCTGCTGTATCATCTGTATACTGTATCGTAAGAGGTGGTACCCAATTTGGAGCTGTTAGGTTTGTCAACAAAGAGGCTTCTCCACCATCTACACCACGATAAATATTCCAGTTTGATTCTGCTAAAGGACTTGTGTTGGTAATCGTTGGTAACGCCATTACGTTGTTACGATGACCGCCTGGCTCAACATTATAATCCCCATAGCTATCAACCATGACATAAAAAGTCCACTCCATATCATCATAGCCACCTGCTAAGTCAGGTACTGTGAGATACGTGCCTAGGTAATTATCCGCTGTTGCNCCTGCTTCAAGACCAAGCCCGTTCCACATATACTGAAAGTATGTTGGTGGATAAAGGTTCGCTGTATCAGGATACGCTGAATGCGCCATTGTATAAAAGTAATTTGAATTTGCTGTTCCAATATTAGCAACTGTTACTGTGAAACGACCAGTCCAAGGGTCATAAGAACCCCCTGTTTCAAAGATGCCGTCACCGTCAGCATCAACAGCATTACCTGCAAATGTTAAATCTGCAATTGCTGCCGCTGGACACTCAACGTCTGAAGCTCCTGCTTCAAAACAAAGCGGATCTCCTACGCCGTATTCACCAGCGCCTAATTGAACACCATCTGCATCTGTTGCAATGTAAGACTGCTCGCCTAAATAGGAGGCGTCTGCATTCCAGGCAACATAATACAAGCCATCTGCTAAAGTAAATGGGCCGTATGCAGATTCATAACCTGTCCATCCACCTGACATGGTTTGAACAATATCATAGCCAACATCACCAAAAGTGATGTCTGCAGTACCGTCAGCATCTACAACCAGTAAATAAGCATCGCCATCATGGCCATCACCATAGGAATCGTATAGAGTAACGTATACGTCTGTGTCACGGTTCTGTGGAATGTCTAAAGTAGCAACATGATCTTGGACTTCTTCTAAAGTCTTACCTTGCCATGCGTTTGGATTGTCTGCTTTGCTTGCAGCCACTTTGTCTGCACGCATTTGAACATGTTCTTCAATGCTTAGAGTTGCATCAATGTCTGAAGCCATCGCTCCTTGAGCTAAGTTCGCAGGGTTAAATGGAGAGAACTCTAGATAAACACGACCTAAACCACCTAAAGCCGTTAAGTTTTCTGGAGTGGTTGCAACTCCTGCTTCTTCTAATGTCCATGCAAAACCAGCTGAAGACCAATAATCAGTCCACGCTATGTAGTAGGTTGTACCCTCTTCGATTATAAAAGACATAATTGAAGTGAAGTTTGCACCTTCATCATCGCCAAAACCAACTTGTTCTAACGCATCACAAGTTCCAGTATAGCCATATACCTGTGTGTCTACGCCACTTCCATCAGAAGAGACTGTCGCTACACCAGACATCGTTGCTGTGTATGTATACCACATTGGAGCACCAGAAGCTTCGTTTGCACCGACCACCGCTGTAAGCGCCGTAGAACAATCAGTGCCTTCATAAGCACAAGATCCATCATCCCAGATAGCGTCTGCGTCTGTGTTGCTTGCAGTTGGGTCCGTACATCCAACTAAAACGTCAAATGGGCCATCTCCAACATTAAACTGAGCTGCTGCATAAAATCCACTTTCTATGGTACCTGAAAGTTGCTCAACAGGGTTGCCGTCAGCATCTAAAGTCCATAGTTGTAAAATATTTCCATTCCAGCCATCACCATACGAATCATACATTAAAATACCATATGAGCCNTCNGCTAAACAAGCNGTTACGCCGTCTGCGACTGTAATTGGAGCGCCNCCACTAGCGACGACTTCTAAACTTGTNTTCACAATCTCCCAGCTAACNTCTGACTGGTAAGTTCCACCATCAACNGTGACNATNTACTCGGTGTCGGTACAACCTTGTGGAGCGCAATCCCAATAAGGATATGGACATGCTGATTCTGACCAAGAGGTTTCATCAAGCATGCAATCATTACCACCAAGTGTCCAGTCAGCTATATTGAAGGTGGTGGTTGGTGTTCTTGAATCACAATTTCTGTGGGCCCAAGAGTCTACATATTCCCAATTCTCTCCTGTTCCATCAACGTTGATAAGACCAAAAACATCAAATGCTTCTCCATTAAAAAATAACTCTACCGCATCATCTCCGTTTTGGTTAACACCCCCAGATTGATCTTCAGGAACTTCTGTATAGTTTATCGTTGCCCAGATTTCTGCCCCAAAATAATTTGCGTATTCAGCAGCATCTCGAACAACCCAGAGAACATCGCCCTCAGACATAGACTGAACAGGAAACGTATACTCTACTCCGTCAGTTCCGCCACCGTTGGTTGCGGTTCCAAGGCCGTAAACACTAATGTCATCAATGTCTGCTAGAGCCTTTACAATAGTTGCTTTGCCTGAGTTCCCTCCGACAAGTAAATCAAAGTCTAAAACCCCTGCAATAACCATTCTTCCACCGAAGGTGGCAGTAATTGAGATATCAAAGGATCCTAAGGTTTCTGAGTCAGCAACTAGAGCGCCTGTTCCATCATAAATCCCAAACGAACACTCTGAATCAAAACTTCCAGAAGTCCATACAGTAGATATGGCATCACCATCACTAACGTCAAAATATTCAATAGCCTCAAAGCCGGTGGCTATTGTTGCATCATCTAAAACGACCTGATCGTTAANCGAAAGATCAAGCGAAGCACCGTTCCAACCATCTCCATAACTGTCCAACATGAGTAAAATCCATTGTTCCGTTCTNGAATTATTCTCAATTTGGCTTGGCAATGATAGGGAAGGGGTCGCTTCTGTTTTTTCTTTTTTTAAATTGTCAACGGCAAAAAGATTTGATCCTAAAGCCAATGCAATTAATACAGATAGCATTTTTCTCATTATACACGTTCCTTTTTTATGTTCTAAAAAATCTATAACAGATATTTCTGAAATAGTAAATTTGATATGTAAACATGTAGTAATAGCGGTATAAAACCCAACTATTGCAGACTAAAGGTAACAAAAGTTTAGAGGTTCGTGCAAGAGTTAGATTGTAATTTTTTATCTATTTAGTGGTTTTGTGTTTACCATCACNTTTATATAACGCCCTCGTTGAAATTAACCGCTTTTTAACGAATGTTTATGGGGCATCATTCAAACAAAAACCTGCAAGCAAAAGGAGCTATATTAAAATTGTCGTGTCCCACACCTGGAACTGTTATCAAAGACCAATTAAATTTTGACCCCTTTTTTTCTGCCTCTTGATTTGCTGAATTATAAAGAAGTTTGCCTCTCTCAAGACAATTTGATCCTTGAACGTTTGCCATAGCGCCATTACTTAGAGGTTTTGTTCTGGGCCCGAGATCTTCTTCTCCTAGTATAATTGCAAGGTTGTGATTAAACCAGTTATTCATGTCGCTTTTTTTGATTGGGGTATTCTTTAAGCCAAAAGGATATCTAATATCAAAGTCAGGAACAGTTACAAACGCCGGGTTTGCAGCCACCGCCTTTACGATTGGCGCGCTAGGGTCAAACAAAAGATACCGATGAACAAAGCCTCCACCTGCAGAATGACCGAACAAATAAAAGCTGTCAGATATTAAGCCATGCCTTTTTTTGAAATCTTCAAAGAGGGGTTTAATTGCGCTAAACAGCCATTGGTCTTTGTGCATCGCATGACCCTCGCTTGAAACAACCCTGCCTGCGTTATATGAATATTCATCAGGAAAGTAGCGCTTTCTAGCTCCAATAGTCATTACAATAAAGTTTTCTTTTTTTGCAAGGTCTAACCATGAAGCATGAAATCGCTGAGCGTCTCTAGAGGCGCCAGGTACCACCATTAAAATTCGAGTGTTCTTTGTTGCGTTTGGTGGAATATATGAGATTACATCGATTGGGGGACCCTTCCAATCCCTAAAAATATATCCCCAAGGGGGATTAACCTGATTTAAAAAGTCTCCTGATTGCAATCCAGGCCTTAGACAACAAATAAGCGCTATGAAAACTTTAATTTGGGTCGTTTTCAAGGCGTTCGTAAATATTGTCATTTTGTGGGCAATTTGGATTGGTAGATTTTTCTTTTTCAGGGTAAAGCAACCTTCGAGGTACGCCTTCTCCATTCTCTGATCCGCCACATTCTGTTGAGTTTCCATTATTATCGATAAACTGAGGGTATTCCGTTCTTCTCCAATCGCTCCATGACTGGATATTTAAAAAGAGAGCTTTATACTTTTCATTCATGATCGCCTGCAGTAAACTGTCACCAAACACCCCTGAATACCTTGGAATAGAAATATTAGAATACCCCAAAGAAGACCATCGTGCTTCGATACCCTCCAAAACATAGTTTAATGTTTGAAGCGCCATTTCTTCATTGTTAAGCCTGTAATAACATTCAGCAATGATGAAACTATTCTCATACCAGCTTAAAAACTCTGGTTTCCATGACATTCCAAAATGACCTACTACATTTAACATAGAAGCGCTCCCGCTAGAGTCTGCTGGGCTTACTCCGACAATATCTGCTGTTTCATTAGCAAGAAAATAAATTCCCAAACGACCGTCGTTATCCCTGGTTAACATATCAACCAATAATTTACCCGCCCCCATATAATCAGGGTTCGATAAAAAAAACTGAAACCATACGCTCCTCTCAGAAATAGATGCACCATGCAGAGCTCTCCAGTCTCCAAGGCCTGTTTGGTCCATTATCCCTTGCTCTGCTTCTTGTAAGGCAAGCTCATAATATCCACCTTCTACTTCTGACCAATTAAGGTATATTCTACTTTTTAAAGTGTGTGCTGCTCTTATCCACTTATCTGTATCTGAATTAAAAGTAAAGTCATGATCTGCTGGGAAAGTATATATTTGACCTTTTTTAAAGTTTGAAATTGCACTATCAATTAGGCTTAATATGGATAAATGAACATCTCTTTGGTTGTCAAACTTTGGTTCAGGATAATCTGGGTTTGCGGCTTGAGAATAAGGAATATCACCCCAAATATCCGCGGCTGTTGAGAAGACTAAAGCCTCCCACATTTGTGATATTGCAAGCAGGGTGTGCTTTTCTTGTTCTTTAGCAACCTCTTGTGTTGTTTTCATGTCAACCAATCCACCTGTTCCGTACATAGCAGTCCATCGACCATTTGTATTAATGTCAATTGGGTCACAATTAAAATCTCTGTAATAGTCGGTCTGAAGACCAGACATCTGCTGCATTACCATCGAAACAGCCCTGTTTAAATACCCTTCCATGACCCCATACATGGTAACTTGGGTACCAACTAATAGGGCTTCTGCTGAAACAACAGAGACATCATCAACTTCATTTGGATTTTGATCCAATAATGGTCCTGTTAAAAAATCTTCACATCCAAAAAGTAAAACAATAATAAAAACCGTTGTAAGTTTAAGCCCTACCATTCTAGTTGCACTCCTAGATTTATTCTCCACGTTTGCGGTTGATTAAAATAATCTTCACCCGATATCCTATCTTGATACATGTTGGTCTCTGGGTCCCATCCTGAATAGTTGGTCCACGTTACCAAATCTTGGGCGCTAAGCCTCAATAAAATAATTGGATCACCCATAAAGCCAAAACTAGAACGGCCAAAATTGTAAGCAATAGAAATTTCTCTTAATTTCATATAGCTCGCATCTTCAATATTGTTTATTACGTCTGTGTTTCTTCCCATATAGTTTTCATACATGTTTTGTGAAAAAGCAATTATTGAATCTTGCCCGGGTCCGATCGCTTTATGTCCGTGATTTAATAAATCCTGAAACCGCCCTTTCCCCCATTCTGTACTAACGTTTTCTTCATAGCCAAACCAATCAGGATTATCAAAGTCAGGGTGATATCTTTGTTCAGTTTCTCCGTGAGTTCCCCATTCAAACAAAGAGTTCTTTGTATAGTTTGCGATGTGACCACCAATACTCATATCTAAAAGACAAGTAACTTGGACTTTTTTCCCTATGTTCCATTCATTATAAAGGCTTCCTGTCCAATCTGGATTTGGTGCGTAGCCAGACCATATTTTTTCCGAATACATTATCGGAAGCCCGTTCGATGCAATGTATACATCATTTTTATTCCAACTATAATTCGAAATTGTATCAATGTTTACATCTTCGGTGTTTATGTTTAAATCATGATCAACTACAAGACCATGTCCAAAACGAGCCCATGTAAGCACTTTGAATTCTGCATATTCATGACCTGGCGAAACTTCACTGAACTTTGCAATTCCACGACTCGGAACTAAGTTTTTATCTAGGTTTTTTGCCATCTCCCCATCAACTCCATTCATTTCTAAAACCATGTTTTTATTTGCCGCATAAATAAAACGGCTATTCCATTTAAATTTATTCCGATCGATTACTTTATAGTTAATATTCAACTCTAAACCTCTGTTTTCTATGGAAGCTCCGTTTGCTGTCATTTCGTCTGCTCCGGTAGAAGGTATAACATCTACATCGTAAATTATATCACTACTTATTGCACTATAAGCTGTTGCAGAAAGACCGAGAGATCCATTTAACAAAGATAGGTCCGAGCCTATTTCATACTCATTTCTTCTTTCAGGTCTTATTCTAAAGTTACTTACTTCATCATCGGACCTGTAACCCGTAACTCCATTATAAGAAAGGCCCAAAGAAACTTTTTCTCCAACTGAAAATAAAGAGGGTGACGTGTATCCCGAAAAAATACTATAGACATTGGGCTCTTCNCCTGCTTGGCCATAGGCAACTCTTATTTTTCCAAAGGTAAGTATTGATGGTTGATATANTTTTGAAAATTCCCAGGCTGTGCTAAACTTAAAAAAGTTATGCCTTCTGTCTGATGGTCCAAACGTTGATGATCCATCGTTTCTTATTGCGCTTGTAAAATAAAACTGATCAAATAAATCCATTGTTCCCTGCACGAAAAAGGACTCTAAATGAACAAGAGAAAGGTACTGGTCTGCTGTTACAGAAGAATAGTTTTCAATTTGATAATAGTTTGGCAATACTTGATCTTCCCCTGTGGTTTCAAATCTTTTTAAAGAACGGCTATTTAAATTATGACCAACCATAAGTTTGATTGGAACATCAAGTCTCTCTTTTAAGTCTAAAGAAATATTAAGATTAGAGTCCCATTCCTGATCTAATATATCTTCATGAATGAAGCGACCTAGTCCACCGTTTCTATAGGTTCCTGATGGCATAATGTCGTTTCTCTCGTCCAATGAAAAGTCTGTTCCTAATATGTAATTTAAATCCAACCAGTCATTAATATCATATCTTAATTTTATATTTCCATAAGCTCTCTCCACGGATTGTGTTTGAGATAATTCGTATAAAACCCAAAAAGGGTTGTTCCACTTGTGACCTCCATCTCGCGTATCAGCAAATGGGTCTGTTGAAGATCTATGAAATTGTGTAGATGGTTCTAAATAAGGTCTCAAGTTAAAATCTGGTGGGGTGCTTAATAAACCCTTTGCAAGCCCATCTGTACTGTGAGCTCTAATAACTTGATTCCCAAAAACATTTGCATAGGACATGCTACCAGTCAAAGTGATCTTTTTAGTTAAATAATGACTTCCTTTTATTCGAAAAGTTTGTCTTCTAAAATCAGAAGGGACATTTCTAGTTGGTTCATGTCCAAACACGGTGGTCACTGTTTTTTTATATTGGTCAAAAGTTTGCCAATGTGCTTTCTCATAACTCTGAGCCATTGAAAGGTAGAACGTTGTGCGGTCGCTTCCTCCGTATACAGATATTGATTGTTCAAAATTATTACCAATTTCAGAAATATCATCAACATGATTATATGTTAAATCAATCTCTCTATCTGGATCAAACCACTTTGCCCCTTTTACATTTAACACTTTTCCCCATGAGTACGATTCTCCACCTACAAAGTCCCCCATGTCTCCTTGCCCGAACTTCTGTTGAAGTGGGTATATCTTATTCATTCCACTAATACCATAATTCGTTTTATATGTAATTCTAGTTTTACCAGTTGTTCCTGACTTAGTTGTAATTAAAATAACTCCATTTGAAGCCCTAGACCCATAAATTGCAGATGCCGCAGCTCCCTTTAATACTTCAATGGATTCAATGTCATTCATGTTAATGTCTGCCATTCGACTTGAACTTTCTGGGTGTCCGCGTTCACTTGTTTCCCTTCCTCCAGAATCAATCGTTCGTGTACTGATTGGACTTCCATCTAAAATAACAAGAGGCTCATGTCCCCCAGAAATCGTTCCAGTTCCTCTTATACGAAAAAAAGCATTTGTTCCAGCATCCCCGCTTGTTTTCCTAACTTCTAGTCCTGAGACATTGCCTCTCAAAGCAGATACTAGACTAACTTCCGGAGAGTTTTCTACCTGTTCTTTTCGAACGCTTTCTATGGAAACTCCAAGTTTCCTACTTTCTTGTTCTGTTCCCATACCCGTAACGACAATGGACTCTAATTTCATAACGTCAGAGCTTAAAATAAAATTAAGTTGATATGGTGACGTTTGTACTTGAGATATAATAACTTCCTCAATCTTGCTTTGATAGCCTATATAAGATGCTTTAAGCTGGACAGTGCCCTCTAAATTCGGCACTTTTAAAGTAAACTGCCCATTGATATCTGTAGCTCCCCCTATTTGGCTTTGTAATACCATAATGTTTGCTCCAATTAGGGGGGTTTTTGATTCACTTAACACATTGCCAGATATGGTAATAAGATCAACCGCAAATATTTTGGAAAGTATAATAAAGACTATTAAGGTTGCTCTTTTTTTCATTTTAGGTTTTTAGAAAAGGTTTCTTAGATAACTTTTAAAAATTTCTGAAGTAAACATGCCTATACTGTTGTGTCCAACTCCGGGCACCTCGCTATATTCTTGGTGATTTTCAGGATAAGATATATCTAAATAGTTATTGAACCAGATTGTTTTTTCATATCGATGTTCNCCTAAAATTTCATAACTACACCCTGAACTCATATCGCTAGTTTCTGTATCGTTTTGGCCAACAAAATACTCAACCTTATTGCTTAAAAAAAACATTTTAGCATTTTCTACTCCTAAAACGTCTATATATGGATTGCAATCAGTAAATCCAAGAGGCCAATTGTTATAATTATTGCAGTTTGTTGGTACATAGACGCCTTGGTTTGAATATCTGCTAGAGTCTGGGTACAAAAAGTACTGACTGTTTGCAACCGCAAACCTGATCATGAGATTTTTATATTGGTTGTTTTCTTTTGTAGATGAGTATGTCTGCACAAAAGCCGCGCCAGAACTATGCCCTGTGATCAAAACTTGTGATAAATTAGGAAACTGGCTTTGGTTAGAAAGCCTAAGTAAAACCTCGTCAATTACCCCAAAAGAACTAATGCTTTCCCCTAAATCTGACATATAGGATTGATTTCCCCATTTCCAAGAAGTTGTATTCCAATACCAATCTAATTCATTTTGTTTTTCATAAAGCGTAATAAACGAAGGCGCAATAACCGCTATTTCCTCTTGAAGGCCTAATTCTTGAACAACAGAAATCATCCTTTCAAAATAATCATCACCATTTCTCGNTGCTCCGTGCACTGTAACAATAACCCCTCTAATATCATGAGACGAGTCTAAATCAAACGAAGAATAATAGTTAATGGAGCCTCTGTCTATTTTAAGTGTATCCATACAATTAGCGGCTTCAGATAAACAAGGGCTCTCTCTTTCANTGTTTGCTTTCCCGGAAACATCTGTCACTGGAATCTCCTCACAACTAAAGACTATTAAAAAAGACGCTATATAAACACCAACCTTTAATGNTAATAATTTCAAAAGAACCTATCTGCTATTAATCAACGTAGAAGAATAAGTTTTTTCTGTTTAATTATTTTACCAACTTTTAACTTGTAAAAGTACATACCTGATGACACCTCAAGCCCGCTATTATCCATTCCGGACCAATAAATTATATGCTTGCCTGGTGTCATTTCTTTGTTCACTAAGGTTTTGACCTCATTACCTAGAATATTAAATATTCTCATTTCAACTCTGTCAGATTTAGCTATGTCAAAGGAAATTTCAGTTCTGGGGTTAAAAGGATTAGGGTAGTTCTGATAAAGTTTTACTTNCTGAGGAAGCAGGTTGTCCGTATCAACAGAAACTGTAGAACAAAAGTAATTATGATTGCCACAAAAAATTGCTACATCTGAGGAAGCGTCTGATCCTTCAGGCATGTCACCAGCAGAGGGACTTAATCCACACTGAATTGGTGTCCACTCTCCCAATTCAAAGCTTGTAGAGTCACATGCTTCATTTACGCAGCCCCTCGAAACATTCCAATCTCCACCGTTTCCACCACATACATCCATTTTTCTCGTTAACATATAATAACGAGTCGCCTCACTTACGCCACTAACATCCCAGGCGTTACCTGGGTCTTCGTCTTCATAACCTATCGCATCAAGCGTAATGCTCATTTTCATCCATGCGGTAGTATCGTTTTGAAAAACCTCTGGAAGATAGCCAATGTGGGTTATTTTTATAGCATCATCGCCATTATGTTTTAGAAAATCGTCTGGTTCTATATAATCGGCGCAATTTTGAATGGACTCGTCTGAAGCNTGTCTGGTTAAAACATAAGTAGAGTTGGGGGGTAAAACTCCGCTCAACCTTATCCAACTACTTTCCATCCAGTGGCTTCCGTTCTGAGTTCTTCTTAAAATGTAATCGGATAGATCAACAGGTTCGTCTTTTGGATTATACAATTCAAGAGCAGCATTGTATGTTGGGCTGCTTCTGTAGCCAATATACCAGTCACTAATAAATAGATCGATAAAGGTTTCTTCATTGTCTGTGGGGTTTTCACCTATATAAGCATAAAACATAAAGGGTCCATTACTTGATACTTGTTCAAAAACGCCATCGCTAGCTACTACATCCCAATAAAAAGCAGACTCATTAAGGCCAGCGCTAATTAGATAATCGTAGGTTGCTTGAGCTGATGCTAAAATTGAATTTGTTTCTGATTCCCACAAACCTCCAATTGGATCGCTCATATCTGGAGCGAGACTAACATGGTAATAGTAAGTTATATCATTTCCATCTGGATCTTCAGATGCTGTCCATTCCATAAGACTAGACCCCTGTAAATTATCAGGGTCTAAATAGAACAGACTATAATCCGAAGGAGACCCCAGATTAAATTCTGTTGGTGGTTGGTCTAACCCTCCTCCTTGTTGAGTTGATAGCTGAATCAAAAAGGGGCCGTTTGATGATGCTGTTGTATCGTAAAGGTCAGTGACTGAAACATCCCAATAACATAATAACGAGTTGTCAGCGCCTATTAGATTATATATAGACTCAAAGGAAATTTCCAAGTTTACACTATTTGTAACACTGGAACTAAAGACAGTGTCTCCTGCAGAGTTGTATAAATCAAAAGTATAAATTAAATCATGCCCATCAGAATCATATGACTCAAACCAAGAAACACCTAAAGTTTCAGACAGATTGTCCTCGTTTATAAATAGGTTTGAATTCGTAACTGGGGCCTCTAAAGCAAACTCTCCTGGAGGGCTATTCGGTGCCCCTAGACATAAGTACTGATGCCCGCCACAAACCACCTCCATGTCTTGAGAAGCATCTTGGGATTCCGGTTCCGGATAATTTGCACCATTTGGATCCGCCAAGGCACAATTAATTACCTCCCATTCGCTTAAAGCATAAGATGTTTCAGTGCAGTCATCATCAATACACCCCCTAGAAGAATTCCAATCTCCAGAGTTACCTCCACATATATTAAACTTTCGTTGTAGGATATGATATCGTGTCGCTTCTGGTGTACCCGATACGTCCCAATAAGAGCCATCGTCAATATTGCCCAAAGCATCAAGCAAAACCCCGTTCTCAATCCATGCGGTAGTGTCATCTCCTAAGCCGCCTATATAAAAGACACCAAACGCATCGTTTCCGTTTTGCTTTAAAAATGCGTCTGGATCAACATACCCAGCGTCTTCTCCACCTTCTGTTGTTTGATTGGCGCAATTAATGAGTGCTTCATCTGCAGCAGCTCTGGTTATTGCGAAGGTTCCTCCAGGCGGTATAATTCCAGAGAGTCTTATCATGTGATCAGCGTCTGTAGATAACCAGCCTGATCCGTTTTGAGTTCTTCTAAACAAATAGTCGGCTAAATTAATAGTGTCTTCTTTTGGGTTATATAGTTCTACAAGATTGTTGTATACACCATCCCCCCTCCATCCAATATACCAATCACTTATGAATAGATCGACAACCTGTGCATAGGAGGTTGAAATAATAAAGATAAAAGATAAAAGTTTTCTGCTTTCCATTTTTAACCTGTATGGCTTTGTTAATCAGATATTAAGTTAAATGGACTAAAAAAGCGCCTATTTAACATAAAATATTAAATAAAAACACTTTCATTTTAAAAGCATTTTAAGAAGTTCATTTAATCAGGACCATTTTTTTTCTATTAAACGCTTCTTTCGTTTCAATAGTGTAATAATAGATGCCACTAGAAATCCTTTTGTTTTCTGAGTTTGTTCCATCCCAAGAAACACTTCCTTTGCCGGCTTTATGCTTTATTAATAATAGATCTTTTACTTTTTGACCTAAAAGATCATTTATATAAATATGAACATCGCTCTCTTTATCTAATGAAAAGTTTATTAAAGTGTTTGAATTGAATGGATTCGGATAATTTTGATCAATTGACAAACTACCAGAGCTGGTCTTTTCTAAAAAACTTAGGTCTGAATTTATAGTTATTTCAAAGTCTTCAACTACATAGTCTTCATTAATTATAATATTGCTGAAAGTTAAGGTTGTGTGTTCTGAAAATGTTTCGGCAACCGTAAAATATATATCGAGAATTGGCCCATTTAAGCTAGTGGGGAGTGGCCCTGCGCAAGAAATATAAATCCTCCCATTTTCATGGTTGCCTTCAATTAAAAAACCACCACTATTTAAAGAAACTGAATAAACAGAACCATAATCTAATAAACTATTTTCGAAATCGAGAGTTAGGGAAAAACTAACTAGGTTTACTATATTATCAGCAAAAATTGGAATAGTTATAATATTACTCAGATCGCTGTTTTGGTTTTCAGAGATCAACGTTCCTTCAGGAGGTGAGCTTTCTTGATAAAAAGGAAGCTCCTCGATGTGTCCCTCACTGTATCTTAAAATTAGAGATGCATCAAACGGCGAAATAATTGAATCTCTGTTTACATCTCCAACTTCTTGTTGTAGTTCAGTTAGGGTGTCTTGGTTTGTGGTGTGTTTTAAAATTAATATTGCATCTTGTTCATTTACGTTTAAATCCCAATTTATTTCTCCAAAGAGGGTGTCTACTTGTATTATCGTTTGTTGGTTTATTGAGTCTTTTAGACCAATTAAATCNTGGGAGGTTAAACTAACACTATACTCTCCTGGCATATTGTACTGTGCGCTTTCAACAGTGTTGTTACTATTTAAAACAACCCCATTTCCAAAATCCCAAATACTTGAAACAATAGGATGCGTGCCTTCATTAGATACATTTGCAAACGAAACATCTAAGGGGTAGGGGCCTGAGCTATTATATGTTGTAAATAATGACTGAGGAAAGGTTAAGCTCGAAATCTGTTCACAGTTTCCGCTTAAAAAGATTGAGTAAACCCCACAGTCTGAACTAAATAATGCCTGCGCGTCATGTGAAACGCCGTTTATGATTGCGACTCTCTGATTTTCCAGTAGGCCGACATTAAACATTTCTAAAAGGTGTTGAAAGTAAACAGTCGATCTGTTGTACCTGTGGCTCCCCTGAACGCTTGATTCACAATAAGTCGTACCTCCATAATCAAGCGCCCCCACCAAATAAATCACTTTTTTCCTTGAATATCTCACTTTAATTGTGTCTTCTGTTGATTGGTTCATGTATAAATTTAAATTATCTAGTCCGTAGCGGTAGTTGTTGTAGCCATTACAATTTATTTGACTACTCCATACTATTGGTGTTTGAAAATTGTTTATTGATCTTTGATCATCAAAATATAAATAATGTGATGGGGCACCAACAATAAACCTTAGCCTGTTTTCAGAATTGATATTTGAACCAGCCGCATATCTGTTTACGAATTGACCGCCCGCTGAGTGTCCTGCTAAAACAATTTCTTCAATGCTTTGAAAGGTTGTTAAGAAATGACTTATAATTGAATCCATTATTGCAAATGAACTTATTTGGAATTGCCTCGGATGTTCAGCTGTCGAATCTGACAGATAGCCGCCAGTCCATTGGGTTGTTCCAGACCAAAAAGCATATGTGGTGTCAAGATTCCACTGTGTTAGGTCTTGACCTAAGAGAAACTGAGGTGAGAACACAAAACTTTGTTCAGAAAACCCAATTAATTCAGAAATGTCTTGAATATAATTATAGTAGTCGTTTGCATTTCTATTTTGACCATGAACAACAATAATTATTCTTTCTAGATCTTGATCATCATTATAAATAGACTGACTTGAATAGTAGGGAACATTGACAATTTGCTGATTTTGATTAACTGAAAAGAGAGAGCTCCCCACCTCTTCAACTTGAGAAAAAGAACAACCCAGAAAAATGAAAAAAACATAACGGGCTTTCAGCGTTCTGCTATTAAAAAAACCGTGAGTAAGCGAGTAAATATTAATAGTTTTCTTCAAGGGTGTGTTTAGCTAGAAAATTCCAAATTATTTGATTGGTGTTTTTACCTTCATATGAAAAATTAAACCAAATATGATTTCCATTGTCTATCCTATAGTGCTCTACTGATGAACCGTTTAAACCGTTACTATATTTAAAGTACTCTATTAAGTTTCCATCATTGAAATTGATAATTTGTGGAATTGAATCCGTATTATTAAAATCAGTCCAGAATTGAATTTTCTCATCAACAGATAATAAAAAGTCTTCAATGCCAGAATATGGTCTAACAGAATCTGATGTTCCGTGTAATATCATAACACCAACTGGTTTTGGAGGATCGCAATTATCTAAAGCCCAATCAGACATTAAGCCAGAAATAGAAGCTATTGCAGCAAATTGATCTAAATAACAAGCGGCAGAAAATGAAAACCCCGCACCATTTGAATAGCCGCAAGCATAAATCCTATTTTCATCAATATTGTATTCAAAAGATAATTCATTTATCAATGACCCTATGAAACCAAAATCATCCGAATCGCTCTTATTGTCACCACCGCTCTCTGTTATATTCCAATGTGGCGAACCTTCTTCTGAAAGTAAGCCCTGTGGATAAACCAAGATAAAACCTGCAGTGTCGGCAATAGGCCTAAAGTCAGCAGTGAGCATATGATTAGTGGCCGTTCCTCCATATCCATGAAAATTAAATACTATTGGATGCGAAATGGTTGAATCATAATTTTCAGGCACATGCAAAAGATATTCTCTGTCTACACTATCATGATTTAAGATTAACGCATCTTCATTTGTAAAAACATCATTTTTCAAAGAACAGGAGCTAATGGTTAAGAGAAACGTTATTATGTTTAAGTTTTTATAATTAAATATCATATCTAAAACTAGGCACCAGCAAAAAAANGAAAAACAAACTTTCTTTTAATGACTTTATGTAAAAAAAGTCACAACGCCACTTTAAGTCTAAACAGTGAATCATTTAAAATTTAAAGAGGGATATAGCAGACAGTATTTGATAACAATATCATTACAAAAATAAGGCTCATTGTTAACGGACCTAGATAAATACGACCAGTTAGTTGAAAAAAACTGTAATGGAATAAAGGCAGAATAAACATTATTGGGATTATTGCAAAGAGAAGATTAACGTATAACCACCCCGCTTTCCAAAAGACCACCCCATTAATATAAAGATATAAATATTGTATCAATAAAATTAAAATCAATCCGGCTATGTTTCCAAAACCTGAAATTAATAGGTGTTGAATTTTAGTGTATTTAACCAGTCTAAAAGATCCATTAACTCTCAATGAATTAGATAAAAAGAAAATAAAAAATAGTGGCATATAAACAGGTAGCAAAAATAATAATTCAGGTCTAAATGTTTTCACTCCTAGAAAAATGAATCTATAGTCAACATGGAATAAATAATAAATAATAAATACAATTAAAAAATAACTAGCAAAAATGGTTAATGCTAAAAGGGTGGTTTTAATTAATTCTAAAAAAGATATTTTCGCACCCCATAAACGAGTGTCTACTTTATTACTTTTACCAAATAAGTANTANTTGCCAAAAAATATCATAAACCCAATAAAACCATTAAAAATAGCCCACAACATAATTGCATTNTTCATTCTCTGAGGAAAAAACCATGTTTGANTTCTGTTAGAAGCATCTTTAAATAAAATTTTTGATAATTCTGACATAGGTATAAAAGAGAAACACGCAACTAAAGCACTAAAGACAAACACACCCCAGAAAATTCTTTTTTGAAAACCTTTTGGATTAGGGATCAAGTTTGGGACAGGGTGTTTAAGTTCATTAAAGTAGGGAATCCTTAACAAACAACGTGAAAGAGGTATAATTAACAAGAAACTTAAAGTTAGTGATAAAAGTGTAAAAAACTCTTTCCAATACCAAACCTGGCTATTTGATGACAAGACATCTTGTATTTGAAATACTTTAAGAAAATAGTCAATTTGATTTTTTGTCGCCAAATGATCATATGGTTGAAGAGGGTGTAATACTTTTTCGTTATGAATAATCGTAAGATTCCTGTGATTTAAATCTCCATAGAACCTTCCAATTTCAACAGACTTATAAAGTTTTTTTTCCTTNAAAAGTTGATGGTTTATCANTCTAAGCACTTCAGGTGATCGCCTCATGTCGCCATTTTTTAATTCATTTTGCCATGCGCCTTCATCATATAGTGCATAGCTTAGCCCNACATTTGATTTTATATTTTTGATNTTTTTAGGTTCAAATCCCATTCGAATCATGCCTGAGACAAAAACTGAATGTATNTTACTAGGGGTGTTTGTCTTTTTTGCTTCTTTACCAAAGTATTGAGCCCCTCGAATACTGGCTAAACCACCTGCTGAATGACCCGTCACACCAATTCTCTTTTTATCAATATAATNTAGATTCGAAGTATTATACACATAATCAACAATTGAAAACATTCCATAACCTTCTTTGGTTGCCGCTCTTTTACTCATTGAAGAACTCGAGCCGCCTTGAGCATAAGGGTCTATAGCAATGACAACAATACCTCTTCTCGAAAGCTCGATAGAGATGTTTGATAGGGTTTCCTTAGATCTTTGAAAGCCTGGTATTACAATGACTAAAGGAGCAGGATTCTCTTTAGTGGCTGTAATCGGTTTGAATAAATCGGCTAATACCCATTGTCCATTTTCTGTAGGAAATTTTATTTCAACTATTTTAGTATCACCAAAAGAGGTTTGTACTTGTGATGAAAAAAAACTAAAAACAAAAACCAGAAAGATAACTATAAAAAGGTTTTTCTCTTTCATTCTCAAGCAGATTTTATTTAGTATGTTTTTGCCATTTAGATTTCACAGAGATAAATTACAATTTAATTTAAAACAAATACCGCTAAAACTATTAAAGTTTTTATTGAGAGCCTGTTTTATATATTAGCTGGATTAAGTCATTTTAATAAAATATCATATCTAAAAATGCCATATTTAAACCTTATAGCTAACTAATTTAAAAACTATATGCACCCAACACAAAAGGGATACAGTTTTATCGATTATAAACGAGCGAGATTTCTTTTTAGGCTACTTGTTGTTAGTCTAATATAATCTTGAAGAATTTTAAAAAACNNAAAGAGANATACAAAAANNAAATTANTTATNTGCNATCATCCAAGANATANAGTNTTNTNCATAATTAAAANNGNTNATGTCACTAGNTCANATAAATTNTTNTAAGCAAATAATTGANAANACANTTTTTNCTTATNTTNTTTATTAAAANTTTTGATTTAACCCGTATGTTAAAAAGCTAAATTCGTTTTTTATCNAATTAATTTGATTTTGCAACCGGNTNTCTTTTNCTTGTTTTTTATGAATAGACTTTACAGCATGNATAACCGTACTGTGNTCCCTNCCGCCAAAGTAAAAACCNATGTTNCTCAACGAAGTTCCTATTATATTTCTGCATAAAAACATAGAAAGTTGACGAGCCTCAGCAATCTCCATTTTCCTACTTTTACCTATAATGTCTTTCTCTTTTATTTGGGTCAGAGACGAAACTTTTTTTACGACATCCTCAATGGTAACCTCAGACAAANAACTGCTTCCAACTCTTTCCTGGACAACATCCCTAATTAAGTTGAAGTCAATTTCTTTATTCATTAAAGATGATTTTGCTAGGATTCTAATTATTGCTCCCTCAAGGTCTCTTATATTGTTTTTTACATGTCTAGCTATAAACTCTATTGCATCATACTTAAGGTTTAAACCGTTTTGCTCTGATTTTTCTAATAGAATTGCAACTCGAATCTCAAAGTCTGGTGGTTGAACATCTACAGAAAGTCCTGATTGAAATCTTGAAATAAGCCTGTCTTGNAGTCCTTTCATCTCTGACGGAAAACGATCCGATGTCATCACTATCTGCCGACCTGATTGATATAATTCATTAAAGGTATGAAAAAACTGTTCTTGGGTTTGCTCTTTTCCCCTAAAAAACTGAATATCATCTATTAATAAAACATCNGCCGTTCTATATGTTTTTGTAAACTCTATTGTTTTGTTCTTTCTAAGGCTGTTTACAAAATCTAATGTAAACTGTTCGCTCGTTACCAAAACAACNTTTGAACTTGGTTTTATTTCTAAAACCTTATTACCAATTGCATGCAGAAGGTGGGTTTTTCCTAAACCAACCCCACCATAAACGATTAGTGGGTTAAACCTTGCCTCCCCTGGTGANTTCGCNACTGCCNNAGCTGCGTTTTTGGCAAANTCNTTGTTTGAGCCNTCNATAAAGTTTTTGAAAANATAGTTCTTATTTGNCNTGTTTTCTTTTGGTTTTTTTCTNGGTTTAAANGCCGNTTNATTNTCTTNAANTNNTTTTTTTTCTTTNGNAACTANNANCNGNTANGNNCCTTGNTCANTTTTGAGAGCANCACGAACNNCNGATAAAAGNTGATCNCNATANTGNGATTCTATCCATTCTGAAAAAAATTGNCTTGGTACCGAAAGACNTATTNTNTNNCTATTTATTGANATAGGAACNATTGGAGCAAACCAAGTATTTATTGCGTGNGNCGGCAACCTTTNTACTAAAAGGNTNAGNGCGNCANCCCAAACATCTTCTTTTNCTTTTTTTATATTATCCACAAGTTATCAACANAGNCANNTTGTCTTTAAATTACANNGNTTTTCAAATGTTTATCNAGAGCGGTTTTGGTTTTTTTCTTNTTTTTTTTTTTTAATAAAAATTTGGGTATCTATATCTTGTTTTGTTAATTTCAGGCTCTATAACGGAATAAAAATGAAAAGAACATATCAACCAAGTAATCGAAAAAGAAAAAATAAACACGGTTTTAGGTCAAGAATGGCAACCGTTGGTGGTCGTTCAGTTATTCGACGTAGAAGAAAAAAAGGCCGAAGACGTATAGCATTATAAGCTCGTAAAGATTGATTTTATTTACATTTTTTGATTCTTTCATCAGGTGGTTATTCTCTCTCTTAATACGGGGATATCAACTCTTCCTGTCGCCTTGGATAGGTAGAAATTGTAGGTTTAATCCGACTTGTTCGCAATATGCGCTTGACGCCTTAAAAAAAAAAGAACTTTTCTAGCTCTCAAACTAATGTTAATTCGAATTTTAAAATGCCACCCGTTTAATCCAGGTGGAAACGACCCAGTAAAATAAACATGGACAGAAACACCCTTCTTGCTTTTTTCTTAATTGCCTTTGTCTTAATTCTTACCCCTAAGTACTTAGAGATCTTCGCNCCTCCNCGCCTTGAAGANANCCAAACTGAGAATGCTNATTNTCCTANTNACAACAAANCAGCAGAACCTCTTACCAANAAAATAGCGCCCCAAANAGAAGNAAAAAAACAACNAAAAANCCCTGNTGTCNTTAACATAGAAGAAAGCCTTTTTACNATAGAAAACGAACTTTATACNCTTGTTCTCTCCTCNGTTAATGGAGGNACTTTTAAATCGTTTTCATTTAAAAACTATTTTGATCAAGATAGTCATTTTGTAAACTTAATAAACNGCAATNTTTCTAAAAACCTCACTGTTGAAGCTCGTANATCAAGCGGCTCATTAATAGAANTAGACGTCCCCTTGGGANANCANANGTTACTACGNTGGTGGATTCATTNNTCGNGAAACNACCCTCGANTTCTTTTTNACAATTCCTGAGGGNGGNTTTATAAAGAAAAGCCTCACTTTTTTTCCAAACTCNTATAAAATCTCATGTTNAATAGACGCTTCAAATGTNCCAAGCGGTGTNTTATCTGATGANTTAAGNTTTGGGTGGGTTGGTGGATTNAGCCCAACTGAAGCAAANATTGAAGATGATCAAGTTTACTTTAANGCTTATGCNTATCTAGGTGGNGAACAAGAAAANCTGAANGTTAAAGAAGGAAAACCTGAAGCGTTAACTTTTAATGGNTACGTTGATTGGACCGCAATAAGGACCAANTANTTTGTNGTTGCAATCTTACCAGAANANCCAACNTCNATTCGTAGCGTTGCTCTNTCTGGAACAAAAAACAACNAAGAGNTTTATCACTCTCTTCTTAATTTTAANTCTTATANANAGTCTGTTTTCGANCTATATATTGGCCCNCTAGAATATAACAGAATTAACAATATNGGTAGAGACCTAGAGAGCATTATGGATTTTGGNTGGTNNTTTATCAGGCCTATATCAAAAGCTATTTTATACACCCTTACAGAAATGCATGCCTATATACCAAACTATGGTTTTATATTAATTATCTTCTCTGTTTTAATTAAGTTAATTGTATACCCCCTTACCAAAAAAAGCTATCANTCAACAGCTGCTATGCAGAAAATACAGCCCGAGCTCGCAACTATAAGGGAGAAATATAAAAACAACCCTCAAAAGTTAAATCAAGCTCAGATGCAAATGTACAAAAAGAAAGGTGTAAACCCCCTTGGAGGTTGCCTTCCTATGCTTNTTCAAATGCCGCTTCTTTTTGCATTGTTCGTTGTTTTTAGAACAACAATCGAATTGAGAGCCGAACCTTTTATCTGGTGGATAAAGGACCTTTCAACCCCCGACGCCATAATAAACCTTCCGTTCCATATTCCTATTTATGGGTCACATATTGCCGTTCTTCCAATCTTTATGGTTGTTTCTATGTTTATTCAACAGAAAATGATGTCAGGTGGAGCTATGCAACAACCTCAACAAAAGACTATGCAATATTTTATGACCGCTTTCTTCTTTTTAATGTTTAATAGCTTTCCTTCTGGNCTTAATCTTTATTATACCCTTTTTAACGTATTAACAATTCTTCAGCAGAAACTAATTCCAAGTACAGACAATATTGAAAAGGTATGATAACTGATACAATTGTTGCTCCAGCGACCGCTGAGGGTAAGGCNGGTTTGTCTATTATAAGGGTAAGTGGAAGCAAGTCTCANAAAATATGTCGTAAATTAACGAAAAACAAAGTTAGTTTTATTGATAGAGGTCCTGTTTTATCGCCTGTTTTCTTAGGAGATTCTATTATAGACCGCGCATTAATTACTTTTTTTAAAGCTCCTAGGTCGTATA
The DNA here is from genome assembly GCA_002691785.1 of Fidelibacterota bacterium. Taxonomy (GTDB): domain Bacteria; phylum Fidelibacterota; class Marinisomatia; order Marinisomatales; family UBA1611. Next base: position 33,812 of record NZIX01000004.1, read on the forward strand.
CCGGAGAGGATGTTTTCGAAATTTCTTGTCATGGAAGTCCTGTTATCGTTAAGTCTGTCCTTAGCGAGCTTTGTGAGTTTGGGGCCAGAACAGCAACACCAGGTGAATTTACAATGAGGTCTTTCTTAAGTGGTAAAATTGATCTTATGCAAGCAGAGTCTGTTGCTTCGATCATTGAATCAAAGTCTATTGCTTCATCTGTAGCTCACAACAAGATTTTATCAGGCTCCCTTTCAAAAAAGATAAAAGAAATAAAATCAATGATTTTATTGTTAATTTCAATTGTTGAATTTGAGCTAGACATTTCAGAAGACGAAACCCAACCTGAAACACGCAAGGAAATCTCTAAGTTAATTAAAAACAGTGTTTTGTGTTGTGAAGAACTTCTTGAAAACTATAGCGAAAACAGAGTCTCTTTTTATTCGAGGGTTGTTTTATGTGGCGAACCAAATGTTGGAAAGTCAACCCTTTTAAATTCGTTGTTAGGCCAAGAGCGCGCTATTGTTAGTTCAAGACCAGGAACAACAAGAGATAGAATAGAGGTTGACCTGAGCTTAGAACAAACTCAAATTACACTTATTGACACAGCAGGAACCAGAAAGACATCAAGCGACATCGAAAGATCGGGCATAGAGAAAACGCTTGAGGCTATAAAAAGCGCCGACATATTAATTCATGTCGTAACAAGTAAGTCAAGGCCACCCAAAATCCAAAAAAACAAAACCAACATTGTTGTTTTTAATAAATCAGATAAATACAGCCCACCCAGTCGTTTTTCTAAAGCTATTAAAATTTCGGCTTTAAATAAAACCGGAATTAAATCTTTAAAAGAAGAGCTGAAAAGGTCATTAAAAGAAACACAGAATAGTTACTCTGATGGTTTTTTAGCTACTCAGAGACAATTTAACCACCTTTCAAAGTGCTCTAACTACCTTAAAAGAGCTAAAGCAGCTGTTTTAGAGGGTGGTGTTTTTGAACCTGAGCTTATCTCCGTTGATCTAAAAGACTCATTGTGTGAAATAGATTTTTTATTAGGAAAAACATCGTTTGATGATATTTTCGATAATGTTTTTTCAAACTTTTGTGTTGGTAAATAGTTTCACATGAAACATTCTTTTGATGTTCTCGTGGTTGGTGGTGGCCATGCGGGACTAGAGTCTGCTTTAATATCTGCTCACAGGGGTTGCTCTACTATTCTTGTAACCCAAGACCCTAACGCAATTGGCAGAATGTCTTGCAACCCAGCAATTGGTGGTTTAGCTAAAGGGCAAATGGTTAGAGAAATTGATGTTCTTGGAGGAAACATGGGATTGTTCTCTGATTTTTCAGGAATACAGTTTAAGGTTTTAAATCAATCTAAAGGAAGGTCTGTTTGGTCCCCTAGGGCTCAGATAGATAAACGTGTCTACGAAAAAATAGCAAAGGACAAAGTTTGTTCTACAAAAAAAATTACTGTTTGTGCGGGAGAGGTTGTAAGCGTAGAACCTAAAGGTGATAGTTTTTTAGGCTACCTAAGAGACGACNCCGTGTTTTTGATAAAAACAGTCGTTGTGACTTGTGGAACTTTTCTTTCCGGTAAAATACATATTGGTGAAAGAAAGATCTTAGCTGGTAGAATGGGTGAAGAAAGATCTGANGGAATAACAGAATCCTTAAAAGAGCTTGGTTTGAAGTCGGGAAGGTTAAAAACAGGAACCCCCCCTAGACTGAAAGCTAATTCAATTGATTGGGGTTTAGCAAAGAAAGAACTAGGTGACAAAAACCCAATTCCTTTTTCTTATCAAACGTCCAACTTTAATCCGCCAAACATTCCATGTTTTACGGTAAAGACAAACATTCTCNGNCATAACCTAATAAAAGAAAACATGGAACGCTCGCCTATGTTTTCTGGAGATGTTAGTGGTGTAGGCCCTCGATATTGCCCATCAATAGAAGATAAGGTGTCTCGATTTAAAAACCAAAACTCACACCTGTTACATTTAGAACCAGAGTGGATAAACTCAGACCAAATTTATTTAAACGGTTTCTCAACAAGCNTGCCTGAAGAAATCCAGCTTTCTGCTCTGAAAAAAATACCCGCACTTAGAAATGTTGAATTTTTAAGACCTGGATATGCTATTGAGTATGATTTTTTTCCACCTGCTCAACTAAAAGCTACTTTAGAATCTAAAAAAATTCCTGGTTTATTTTTTGCNGGTCAAATTAATGGCACTTCTGGTTATGAAGAGGCGAGTGCCCAAGGTTTAATTGCGGGTATAAACGCATCTTCTTATGTGTTAAACCNAGATCCTATTGTTTTATCTCGGTCTTCTTCTTACATAGGCGTAATGATTGATGACCTNATCACAAAAGANACTCTTGAGCCCTATAGAATGTTTACCTCTAGGGCTGAATATAGATTAATGTTNAGATACTCAAACACCTTTGAAAGGCTTTCTGGGCTAGCAAAGAACCATGGGCTATTACAGCCCTCTTTTTATAATAACCTTAAACAGCTTCACGGTATAAAAAAACATGTTTTTGAAAACCTAAAAGGGTCAATAAAGCCTGAAGAAATTATCAACACCACAACAATTAACCAATCGACCCCAGCAATAAAAGTTTTAAAAAGACCTGAGGTTAAAATAGAGGACCTACCTGTACGCTTTCATCAAGGAACAGAACGGGGTTTGGAACCTTGGTTAGTAGATGAAGTTTTAAAGGATGTAGAGGCTGAGATAAAGTATGAGGGATATATCAAAAGACACCTTAAAGAGATAAATAAAGTCGCTAAAAATGAAAACTTAAAACTGCCCGAATGTATTAATTATTCGAAAATACTGGGACTGTCAAACGAAGCCAAAGAAAAGCTTAGTTTTGTGAACCCAGAAACACTTGGTCAAGCTTTAAGGGTTTCTGGAATAACGCCTTCTGATGCGTCTGTCTTGCTTGTTAATTTTTTTAGAAGTGAATAGTTTCACGTGAAACCACAAGGTTTAAGTGTTTAATAGGTCTTTTGTTGTTAGCTTTTTAGAAAATCAAAACACCTTTGGTTTCAACAAGGATGTTTTAGTATGTTTTCTTGATTACGTAATCTTTCAATCTGAAAAAAACATTTTTTTAGAGTTTGACTCAGACCAGAGCGCAAGAGAGTTTTACGACTATTGTTTCGACTTTAAGGACGGGTTGTTTTTATTTTACCCAACTCAAGATGCTTATGAGACTGTCCCTGGTTTTATGTCAGAATCTCATAGGTTTAGAAAAGAAGCTCTATTGTCTTTATACAACCCGAAAATAAAAAATGTTTGCATTGGGACCAGTGAATCCTTAAAGGCAAAAGAAATACCAAAAGACACAGGAATAACTATTTCGAGAATAGTTTTTGAAACCGGCCAAAAAGTAGAACGGGATTATGTTTCTTCTTTTTTGATAAAGTGGAGATATGAAAGAGTAAACACCACCACTCAACCAGGAACCTTTTCTATAAGAGGAGATGTGTTAGATGTTTTTCCAGCACACCTACAAAACCCTATTCGCATTTTGTTTGATTTTGATTTGATTGAAACTATAACTTTGTTTAGCCCTTCAAACCAGAGATCTATTAAGTCGTTAAGCCGCATAGTTATAAACGATATAAATAGGCCAGACAAAAACATTGTTGATAAAGTTAGTCTTTTAGACACCCTTTCATCATATATTATTAAAAAGGTTTTTAAAAATAGCAACACTTATAAATTAGTCGGTAAAAATAGAAACAGTGACGAGCTTGTTGTTAATTTTAAAGGGTTGGTTTTTAAAAACACCTCATTTAAAGAGAGAATTGCTGAATTAAAGAAATATGAAGAGAGAGGGTTTTCTATTTATGTTTATGGAGAAAAGGAGAACAGGCCTATTTTCCCGGATAATAATTTGAAATTTTTATGGAAAGAAGAAAATTTAAACAAAGGG
>NZIX01000030.1 GCA_002691785.1 Fidelibacterota bacterium
TATTCTTCAAGACTTGGAATTCTACTAAATGGATTTTTTTCTCGAAAACCGGTTAATTCTTCTTCTGACTTTTCTAAATCTATTTTAGACTTTATCAATTGCTCATGAATAAACTCTTTATTTCTAGTAGCTTCTTTTTTTTGCTCGGCAGCTACAAATTTTTTAACAAACTCTGCTATATAATTTGCAATATCTGATGCTATAGCTGGCTCCTCCATGATAACTGAAACCTCGATTAGGCCAGTAACTTTTTCTTCAATAAGTATAGATTTATTTAACCTNTCTAGAGCATCAAATATTTGAGCTCCTAATGTATCATGAGCAGCTTTTGGAAATGGTAATNCATTTTTAATCCANTTCTTTGGATTAAAAAATTTTGGTTTGTCAATCTCCCAAAACTGAATCAGATTAANTTTGTTATTAAAGCTGTTTGAATTCCATTTATTNAGNATAATTGACTTTTTCAATTTGCGACTATTTACAATATCTGGGATATTAAATGTCTGATTATTTCNATTACTCCCAAGTCCAAAGCTTTCNGCAATACCTTGAAGATTACCCATCATATTCCCTGACTCTACTAAACTCCCAGCGGGGTANANGGTGATCTTGGATTTAAAGAAAGGTGTTGCAATTAAACTGTAAACAANAAAAATCATTGTTATGAAACAAGTCCACTTNATAATAAANANTTTTCTATTTAAAAGAAGTTTAAGTAAAGACTGTATATTTAGGTCCAGAACTGTTGAATTATGGTTATTTAATTGTGATTCACCATTATTTAGTAAACCTCGTTTCTTTAATTCAGCAATTCGATTTCTTAAAGTTTTTTCAGTTAAGTTGTAGATTTTAGCAATACGAGTTCTGTCCTGCGGATTATCAATTATTTCTGGGTGATTGGAAATAATATCGAGCACTTTTTGTTCATGTAGAGAAAGTTTCAATCTTATGCTCCAGCTGCATTTTGTATGACGATTATTAATGCGCCAATAGACCCTAATATCGATAGAATATCTTTAAAAACTTGCCAAGCATTATACTCTAGCCTATCAGGAATAAATAAAATATCACCTTTTTCAATTTTAAGAGTATTGTTTAAAGGTAATCTCTGTCCAGTTCCTGCTTTGATTATAAATTTTTTACGTGTGGCATTTTTTGTAAGTCCTCCTGCTAAATCTAAATAATCTAAGTAATTATATTCATCAGAATATGCATAGCGACCAGGTTTATTTATACCTCCAAGTATTTCAATGTAATCAAAATTTTCTGGTATGTAAATTTCATCATTCTTAGCTAGTTTAAAGTCCATAAGAGTTTCAAGCTGAGCCTTAGAAGTAGATTCAATAGTTCCTTTTTCAGTTAATGTTCTTGCTTTTATATAGGCTTTTTCTTCTGCAGATCTATTATTTTCTTCTATTAGAAAAATACGTTCCTTTTCACGGTCAGGAATTTCAGAAATTGATTTATTATTAATAAAAAATTTTGTCTGATCAGCAGATTTTGTATATCCACCTGATCTAGATAAAATCTCTTTAACATCAGTTTCCCCTGATACTATACTGTATACCCCAGGATATTTAATTTCACCGGTTATAAAAACAATATCTTGTCTTTTATAATCTTGTTCGTATCGAATCATAATATGATCTTCAGGCATGATTTTAATTAATTCATTATTGTTAAGATTGATTGAGAATGTATTTTTTTCTTTTGCAGTATTAAATCGTGTTATTTCAATTTTGGATGGATCAGAACTTTTTCTTAGTCCACCTGCAAGATCTATCAACTCTCGAAGATTTTCATTTTCAACAAATTCATAATTCCCAGGTATATTAATTCCTCCGTAAATCGATATTGATTTCTCTTTAAATGGTATGAAGACCACATCACCCTGCATTAAATACGGATTATAAATATCATTACCTAAAGCACCAAATTTTGCTAAATCTACATCTATAGTATCTTTATATCTTATAATCTTTATATTTCTGTTAGATAGTTCAGGATAGATAATATCTTCTATATATGGTTTTTTAGACTCATGAATCTCTTCATTTAACTCTTCATCACTTTTAATATCAGGTTCTTTAGGTGTTTTTTCACTAAGTAATTCATTAAAAATATCAGAAATTCTTGTAACAGGAGTTACAGTGTAATAACCGGGTTTTTGTAGGTGTCCAATTATTTTGATTTTGAATTCTCGAATTTCAGCAAGTTGTATGTGAACCTGAGCTGTTGGATTAAGCTCAAAAATCTTTTTAGTTTGTTTATCAATTGCACCTTGAAGAGTTAAACCATTAATGTTTACAATACCTATTGAAGGAATTAATATATCACCAGTTGGTGAAACAGCTAGCGAATAAATAGAAATATCATCACTTGAAATAATATTCATTCTAAATAAATCGCCCGGGCCAACTATGTAATTATCTGGGTCAATTACTTTATCTAAAATAATATTACTTTTCGATTGGTTTACTTCTTCGCGGGTATTATCTGCACTTGAAGATAAGCCCATTTGACTTTGTGCCATTCTAAGTGCATTTATGTCTAAAGTTTGAGTTTTAACATTCGCAAATAAAATTATGCAAATTAAGATTTTTTTCATATTGTATGTTTATTCATTCAAATTAAAATATAGTAAAATGAGACGAACTATCTTTTTGAATGAATCAAGCTGCCTTTTGTTTAACTGGGCTCAGTATATATCGATAGAATTCTCCATGTCTCACTTAAAATTATAGTCTATTATATAATTATACAATAGTTTAATTATGCCCGGGCATAAACCCATTTAATTTGCTTTATTTTTAAATTAGTAAACAATTATTCAATGAAATAAATTAATTGATAATACTTTGAGCAAAAAATAATGATTTCAATAAAAGANNTAAGGGATAATCCCTCTAGAGTTAAAACTAGTTTAAGTCTGAAAAATGATGATTCAGATATTGATGTTATTTTAAATTTAGATTCTGAACTAAGATCTTTAAAAACTCAATCAAATTCTATGCGATCTCAGAGAAANAAATCATCAGAGTTGATAGCCACCATTATGAAAGAAAAAGGTGATGCAGAAGAACTTATAAAGGAAACTCGTCTACTTGGTGATCAGTTGAAAAATATAGATAAAGTCATAAATGATGTTCAAATTAAGTTAAAATCTGAGTTACTTAAATTACCAAACCCACCTTTGGAAAATGTTCCTAAAGGCAAAGACTCAGATGGCAACATTGAAATTCGTTCATGGGGAGACAAACCTGTTTTTTCATTTAAACCTAAAACACATTTAGAATTAAATGAAAAGTTATGTTTTATTGATTTTAAAAGAGGATCAAAGATTTCAGGAAGTGGTTTTCCACTTTTTACTGGACAAGGTGCAAAACTTGAAAGGCGTTTAATTAATGCTATGGTTGATCATCATTGCACTCTTTTTAATTCAAAAGAAGTATTTCCGCCTGTTTTGATGACAAAAGAATCAATGCTCACTACCGGTCAATTGCCAAAGTTCCAGGATGATATGTATCATACAGAAGTTGATAATTTATTTTTAGCTCCTACTGCTGAAGTCCCTGTTACTAACATTCATAGAGATGAAATTATTGACGAAGNTAAGCTTCCTATTAATTATGTTGCGTATTCTCCGTGTTTTAGAAGAGAATCTGGTTCATATGGCAAAGATACCAGAGGATTATTAAGAGTCCATCAATTTAATAAAGTCGAACTTGTTAAATTTTCGGCACCTGAAACATCTTTATTGGAATTAGAAAAAATAACCAATCAAGCCGAATCAATATTAAAAAAACTTAGATTAAGGTATAGAGTTATTGAACTATGCACTGGAGATTTGAGTTTCAGTGCTGCTAAATGTTATGATCTTGAGGTTTGGGCTCCAGGTGAACAAAAATGGTTAGAAGTTTCTTCATGCAGCAACTTTCAATCATTTCAGGCAATTCGTGGGAATATAAGATACAGAAGAAAAGTAGATAAAAAAGTAGAGTATTTACACACTCTTAATGGTTCTGGACTGGCCACACCAAGATTACTTGTTGCTCTGTTAGAAACCTATCAGAATAAAGAAGGTAAAGTATTGTTTCCGAATGATGTCGCCAAATTCCTAGGTATGAGTGAAATTGTATAATTGAGATACATTTGGATTTTATTGAATACTGCTCTTTGGACAACAGTTCTAGGATTCTTCGGTATAGCCGTATCTATTTTCGAGACTAAAAAAGGAAAATTTCTAGGTAAGTGTGCAAGAATTTGGGCAAAAATAATTTTGTTTTGTAGTGGAATAAAGTATACTGTTAAAAATTTAGATAATCTTAATTTATCTAATTCTTATATTTTTGCTGGAAATCATTCTTCAGGCTTTGATATCCTTTTGGGTTTTGCTGGGCTACCATTTTGGATAGTTAGTATTGCTAAAATTGAATTAAGATCTATAGTTATTCTTGGGACTGTTATGAAGATAGCCGGTCATATTTTTGTTGATCGAAAAAATCATGAAAATGCAATGGAATCTTTAAAAAAAGCAAGTATTTCACTAAAAAAACTTCCTCGATCTGTATTATTATATCCTGAAGGGACTCGAACAAAAGATGGTTCTATTCAAAATTTTAAACCGGGAGGTTTATTATTGGCAGTTGAAACTGGAATACCAATTGTGCCTATTTATTATTCGGGAACATACAGTATCATAAAGGAAGGTCCGTGGAAAATGAATAATCAAAAATTAAAATTAATTATTGGTAAACCAATTCTCACAGAAAAGTATTCCTTCAATACTAGGAGAGAGCTAGCAAAGAAAGTCCGATCGGAAGTTTTAAAACTGTCTAATACCTTTAAAGATTAAATAACATGTTGTATTCTAAAAATGAAATAAAAACTAAACTTCAAATATGGAGAGAAGCATCTAAAATCATTGTTTTTACTAACGGATGTTTTGATCTTTTACATAAAGGACATAAAAGTTTACTCCAAGCTGCAAAGAATTTAGGGGATATATTAATTGTGGGATTGAATTCAGATGCATCAGTGAGAATACTGAAAGGAGATAATAGACCCATAGAAACACAAGAAAAAAGAGCACACAAATTATTAAAACTTGAATTTGTAAATGGAGTTTGTATTTTTGAAGATCAAACGCCAAGAGAACTAATTAAACTCATTCGCCCTAACTTTTTAGTCAAGGGTGGAGATTATAAAAAAAGTAAAATAGTTGGAAGTCGAACAATAAAGAAATGGAATGGAAAAGTTAGGATTGTCCCGCTATTAAAAGGTTATAGTACTTCATCAATTATTAAAAAAAATAAAAGAGAAGGTCTTGTATAGTTTGGAAAATATTTTTTATATTTTGCAGCGGAGTTTCTTCTAAATCCTTTTGAATAATACCTTTAGAGTCATATTAGTCCTTCTAATGATTGTTTTTTCAAAACAATTAAACGCATCATTACGTATAGAAGTCTTTCCTGATGTCTCTGTGTTTACTGCGGAGTTAGACACTTCATCTAACATTGATGAATCAAGAAATCGCTTCCCTGAAATTTTAAGAGATGCAAAACTTTTGATGTCAGAGGTTGTTATCTCTGATTTTAATAAAGATACCCTTGAGGTAGCCTTCCTATTAAGCAAAATTTTTGAGTTGATGATGGAAGCAGATCAAATTGGTGAAATGAATCTAGAAGACAAAGAAGAATTTGATAGATTTAATGGTACTTTTACAAATTTATACATGAATAGTCTCATAACTGTTCAGAATATAAATGCCCCAGTGATGGCTGAAAAGGTATGGACTGATATCTCTGAAGCAATTGAAATAGAAATGGGTGAGACGAAATTTATTGTTGTTGAGGATAGAGATGGTCACATGCCATTGGTGAGAAATAAACAAGTTGATCAATTTATTAATTATTTTCAGACAAAAGGGAAAAAACAATTTGAAATATGGTTAAAAAGGTATGCAAAATATGAAAATTTAATATTACCTATACTTGCTGAACATGAGATGCCTGAAGAGCTTATGTATTTGGCAATGATTGAATCAGGATTGAATCCTAAAGCATACAGTAAAGCGAATGCTTCAGGTATGTGGCAATTTATTTATTCGACAGGCAAGCAATATGGACTAGAAAGAGACTGGTATATGGATGAGAGAAGAGATCCTGTTAAAGCAACTCATGCAGCTTGTAAATATTTAAAAGATCTATATAAAAAATTTGATAATTGGAATTTAGCACTTGCAGCATACAATNNTGGAGAAGGTCGAGTTTTGAGAGCCTCAAAACTGCATCAAACTTATGACTTTTGGCAGCTACATTCCTTACCGAGAGAAACTCGTAATTATATTCCATACTTTTTATCTGCTGCAATAATTGCAAAATNTCCTGAGAANTATGGTTTTNAAGTTNAAACTGCTGAACCTTTTACTTATGAAATAGTTAATCTCGAAAAAAGTGCTGATATTGCAGTTTTAGCTAGGGTTGCAGGTTTGAAGGCTAGCGTGCTTAGAGAGTATAACCCTGAATTAAGACAATCTGCAACACCCACTATTGAAAACTATCCCCTTAAATTACCTGTCGGAAAAAAAGGCCCGTTCTTGTCTGCATGGAATGCTATTCCTGAAGATGAGCGCTTTGCACCGCAATTCATTGTGCATAGAGTTCGTTACGGGGAAAGTTTATGGACCATATCAAAAAAGTATAATATCTCTATTCATGATTTAGCAGCAGTGAACAAGATTCGTAATAAAAATAGAGTCAAAGTAGGTCAAAAACTTAATGTTCCATTGAAGGGGGGGCAGACTTGGGGTAATAGAGATAATGGTGGTCCTCCTGGTTATACAAAAAGAATCTACAGAGTTAGAAAAGGAGATACACTTGGTCAGATTGCAGAAAACTTTAATACTCGAGCTAGTAAAATACGAAGATGGAATAATATGAAATATGGTTCTCATATTATACATCCAGGAAAAAAACTCGTTATTTGGGTTAAATAAATAAAATATTTAAATATTTGGTGTAAACTAGATAGGAGATAATTAATGACTAAACAGGAAATAGTAAATATTGTTTCACAATCTTCAGGCTTAACCAAAATAGAAACTGAAACTATAATGAATGGAGTAATGGAGACCATTATTTCATCTCTAGAGAAAAATGAAAGGGTAGAACTCAGAGGGTTTGGTACATTTGGTATTAAACATCGGATGCCAAAAAAAGCTCGTAATCCTGGTACTGGTGAACCAGTTTATCTTCCTGAAAGATATGTGCCTACCTTTAAACCAAGTAAGTTAATGCGTAATCGTGTTGATAAGCTTATTAACAAGTAAATGGAAAAATAAAAATGCCAAGTGGTAAAAAAAGAAAAAAGAAAAAGATGAATACGCATAAAAGAAAGAAACGTCTTCGTGCAAATCGTCATAAGAAAAAAGATAAATAGAAAAAACAAACAGAGGATTTATTCAATTTGTTTTTTTAAGTTTCTTTTGATATGATTCCCGATAAAAGTCATTTTACTGTTTCAGAACTTAATTTTCGGTTAAAAAATATTTTAGAATCTTCTTTCGATAATATCTTTGTAACAGGAGAGATTTCGAATTTTCATGATCATTCTTCATCGGGACATATGTATTTTACTCTTAAAGATGGGAATTGTGAATTGAGAAGTGCAATGTTTAGAAGGTATAATTCACAATTAAACTTTAATCCAACCAATGGTTTAGAAGTAAAGGTTTTTGGATCTGTTACTTTTTATGAAAAAAAAGGACAGGCTCAATTAGTCGTTTCAAAAATGGAGCCAGATGGTCAAGGTAGCTTCTTTAAAGCATTTGAAGAATTAAAAAAAACACTTCGGTGCAAAGGTTTTTTCGATACAATATATAAAAAAGCATTACCAAAATTTCCAAGATCCATAGGTCTTGTTACTTCAGAATCAGGTGCTGCTATTAAAGATATTTTAAGTATTATGAATCGAAGAGCCCCTCATGTAGAAATAATTATACGATCTGTCTCTGTTCAAGGTAGAAATTCGGCTGAAGATATTTCAGAAGCAATTTTAGATTTTAACAATTATGCTTTAGTTGATGTGATAATATTAGGTAGAGGCGGAGGGTCAATTGAGGATCTCTGGGCCTTTAATGAGAAAATTGTTGCTGAAGCTATTTTTTCATCATCTATTCCAATAATCTCAGCTGTTGGTCATGATACAGACTTTACAATATCAGATTTCACAGCAGACTTAAGAGCTCCTACTCCCTCTGCTGCTGCTGAATTAGTTAGCGAATCAATTAGAAATATGTTAATTAATCTAGATAATTATAATTTTACGATGCTGAATTTTGTAAATAAGATAATAGAAAGAACATCTTTTATTTTAGATTCTCTTGATAATAGACTGATAGTACAAAAACCAGAAAGTAAAATAAGTAGACAAATAAAGAAATTTTCTCAACACAAAAAAAGCTTAATTGATTCTATTTATTTTAAACTTAAATCATTAGATGAAGGCCAAAATTCATTGAAAAAGCAATTGTTAGCATTGGGGCCAATTAATGTTTTAAAAAGAGGATATTCAATAGCCTCAAATAAATCGGGAAAAATTATTCACAAATCTAAAAACTTAAAAGTTGGAGAAATCTTTTCATTAAAAATGTCAGATGGAAATTTAAAGGCAGAAAAAATTTCTGAAATTAAAAATTGATAACTAAAAATTTAGAGATGCTATGGCGAAAAAAAATAAGAAACTTAGTATAGAAGATTCATTAAGTAACTTAGAATCTATTTTAAAAAAAATGGAATCTAATGAAGGAACTCTTAAAGAAAATTTAGATTGGTTTGAGAAAGGCATAAGTATTGTAAAAGAGTGCCAAGCTGAATTGAAATTTGCAGAGCAGAAGGTTTTTAATCTAGTAAAAAGTTCTGAGAATGAATTTGACAAGAAAGAAGTAAAGTGATTAAGATTAAGAAAATTGGAATTTGGGGAAATACAGAAAAAAAATCTTTTTGGAAAATATTACCAGGCCTTTTAGAGTGGTTTAAGGAAAATAATTTAGAAGCATTTTTAACTACTAGAATTATCAATAATCCTAAAGCTAAGGGATTAAAAAGTTCATCAATAAAAACATCAAGTCAGTTCAAGGAGTTAGATTTTATCCTTTCACTTGGCGGTGATGGAACATTTCTTTCTTTATCAAGAGCTCTTGGTAACATAGATACTCCAATTTTAGGAATTCATTTAGGTGATTTAGGGTTTTTAGCAAAGGTTGTATTAAGTGATTTATACGTAAGACTAAACCAGGTTATTTTAGGTGATTTTCAAATTGAGAAGAGAATGCTCATAAAAGCATCAATCCTTAAACCTAATAAAAAAAATAATTTTGTTGCATTGAACGATTTTGTTTTCACAAATGGGGAATCACATAGAATGTTGAGTACTTTGGTTGAGGTGGATAGTCATTTCGTTGGTAATTACAAATCTGATGGTTTAATAATTTCAACGCCAACGGGCTCTACAGCCTATTCGTTATCTGCTGGAGGTCCAATTGTTACTCCTGGTGTAGACTCGATGATTATTACTCCCACTTCAGCTCATACGCTTACTTCAAGACCCATAGTTATACCTGGTGTTTCTAAGATTACAATTGCATTTTCTGACGCTGATAAATCAATCTTATTTATTGCAGATGGACAAATTCATGATACTTTAGATCCTTCTTGTAAAATCGAAATTACGAAAACAAATTATTCTGTTAGTTTAATAGATTTTAAAGACACAGATTACTTTGATACTCTTCGCATTAAAATGGGTTGGGGCAAAAGAGGTTAATTTTTCTTAAATAGATTTTTTAAGACATATCTAGCAATATTTGGATTCTCTTTTAGTCTCCTTATTGAATAATCAAACCAATCCTTGCCATAAGGAACATAAACCCTAACTTTGAAACCATTATCTACTAAATTTTCCAATCTTCCATCCATTGGGACTCCATATAGTACTTGAAATTCAAAATTGTTCTTTGGTATTTTTTCTTCAGAGATCCAGTTAAGCAGGTCATCAATTAAGCTTTGATTGTGTGTCGCAAAACCTGAGTAAGCACCCATCTGATGCATCTTTTTTGCTATATTTAAATAATTTTCATTTATCAGATTNTNATCTTGNATNGCNAGNGAANTNGGCTCTTTATAAATTCCTTTACATATTCTAGAATTAAAACCNTCAAATGAAGATAATTTAGANACATCTTTTAANGTNCGNTATAANTAGGCTTGTAAAACTACACCAACTTGAGAATAGTGTTNNTTGCAATGTTTAAATATTTCAAAGGTTTTATCCGTTACACTTGAGCTNTCCATATCAATTCTAAGAAAATTTGAATACATTTTNGCTGCTTTNGTNACTTTNACAAAGTTTNTNTTTGCTTCNTNGATTGATATATCNAGTCCTANATGAGTNGGTTTTATTGATATATTNCAATCAAGTGATTCTTGATAAATCCTTTTGTANAGGTCACAATATTGNTTGGTAATTAATTNAGCCTCTTGAATNCTTTTNGTATGNTCNCCNAGGATGTCAACNGTCGCTGACATTCTTCTTTTATTTATTATNCTTANTTGGCTNATAACCTCATCCTCNNTCTCGCCTGCAACNTATGGTGTNGCAAAAGGTTTCGCAAACCACTTNGGTAAATATTTTAAAGTTGAAATTAGAAGTGAATCNATAATTCTCATGAGNNAATTTAATATGTGCCTATTTTCTAGGACAAAATAAAATTAAAANTTGTNTNATAATATTTATTATTAAACTTTACTAAGTTTAGTTTGACTCTGCAAAATANTGCAAAGTAAATTCTCTTTCTTTTAATTGCAATAAATAGANTATATGTATAGAGATTTTGGAACTATNTTAGTCGCGTCCTTNTTGGGTNTTATTTTNNTGTGCATCCCNCTTTTNCTTCAATTCCTANTAGCTCCATCAAANAAAACNAANGATAAATTAGAAATTTTTGAATGTGGTGAGGANCCTGANGGGTCGGCNTGGCTTAAGTTTAATATGCGNTTTTANATNATTGCATTGATATTTTTAATNTTTGATGTGGAGGTNGTTTTTCTTTTNCCNTGGGCNGTTGTNTTTAAAGATCTGGGAATGCTTGCTATGGTAGAGATGGCAATATTTTTAATAATNCTCAGTGTTGGNNTAGCTTATGTNTGGGTGAAAACTGATTTNGAATGGGTAAAGAGAAAAGTAAAGTATGCTTCNGGCNGNTATGAAAACTTAAAACAATAGAGATTCGAAAATGGGATTACTAGAAAATAAATTNAAAGATAATGTTTTAGTNGCAAAGTTAGATCAGCTTTTAAGCTGGAGCAGAGCAACGTCACCATGGATGTTTCAATTTGGTTTNGCTTGNTGTGCCATTGAAATGATTGCTACTGGAGCAAGCAGGCATGATATGGGNAGACTTGGAATGATTCCAAGGGCNTCNCCTAGGCAAGCAGATGTAATGATTGTAGCTGGAACTGTTACNCTAAAAATGTCNCTGAGGGTTAAAAGGCTTTATGAACAAATGGCTGATCCAAAATATGTTATAGCNATGGGATCTTGNGCNACNAGTGGNGGNCCTTANTGGCAGCATGGNTATCANGTATTAAAAGGTGTAGATTTGGTTGTNCCTGTGGATGTATATGTNCCAGGNTGTCCTCCAAGACCTGAAGCTCTTNTAGAAGGNATAATTAAGCTTCAAGAAAAAATTTTACAAGAGAGACCNCTAACTAAAAAAATGGCATGACAGAAAAAGATNTAGANAAACAAATNAANNATCTTGTTGACAANGGTCTNTCNGGNGACATGGCCTCTGTTNANGCAATTGAAGATCGGCTATTNAGGGGTAAAGTCAAAGCTGCAATTGTTAAAGCCAAAAGATTAGGTGTTTCAAGCCCAAAATCAGTTGAAAAGACAAATGAGCCAGTCCCTGATGACCCAATTGCTAAATTAGTTAAAGAAGGTCTTTCCGGAAATATGGATTCCATTAATTCAATTGAAGATAGGGTCTTTAGAGCAAAAGTAAAATCGGCATTAGTTAAAGCCAAAAAGCTTGCTGGCAGTACTAACTCTTCAACTGAACCAGAAATTAGCTCTGCAGATAGCCTCAATGCTAATAACCCTAATGTTAAAATTGGAAAATTGATACAGCAAAAATTTCCGGATTCCCTCTCTGATGATTTAAACGAACAATTTATTGGTTTAAAACGAGAAAAATGGATAGAGATTGCTGAGTATATCAAGTCAAATTCTNATATCTATATTGATTCACTTCAATGTATTACAGGAATTGATTTAGGGGATAATATTTTACAATCTCGTTACAATTTCCATTCTATGCGACATGGAACACTCATTGAAATTAGGATCTCTGTTACCAGAGACTCTCCTAATATTCCATCAATAGAAAAGATTTGGCGTATTGGAGATTGGTTTGAAAGAGAAACTTATGATATGTACGGCATCATTTTTGATGGTCATAGAGATCTCCGCAGAATGTTATTGCCTGAAGATTGGGAGGGTTATCCCTTGAGAAAAGATTATAAAGAACAAGAAACCTATCATGGTATCGTAGTCGGAAAGATTAAAGAGGAGGCTTGGGATTAATGGATGGTGATCTAATGACAATTAATATGGGGCCTAATCATCCGGCGACTCATGGTGTTCTTAGGCTTAAGTGTCAAACTGATGGTGAAATTATTCACGGAATAACACCGGTCATTGGATATTTACATAGGTGTTTTGAAAAGCATTCTGAAAATGTAACTTATGAGCAAGTTATACCTTATGTAGATAGGTGTGATTATCTTTCATCAATGACCATGGATTTTGGATATGTAATCGCTGTTGAAAAACTAATGAGTATTGAAGTTTCTGAGAAAGTTGAATACATCAGAGTCGTAATGGCTGAATTACAAAGAATAGCAAGTCATCTTCTAGCCCTTGGTGTATATGGTATGGACATGGGTGCATTTACCCCAATGCTTTATATGCTTAAAGAAAGAGAGCGTATATTGGATATTTTNGAACTTACNTGTGGAGCTAGATTATTATATAATTACATGTGGGTTGGCGGTTTAAGTCATGATCTTCCAAAGGGTTTCGTTGAAACGACATTTCAATTTTTAGATCAATTTGAACCAAAAATTGACGAATATGACAACGTTNTAAGTAATAATAAAATTTTTGTTGAGAGGACAGCCGATATTGGAGTTCTACCTCCAGATGTTGCCATTAATTATGGTGTAACGGGTCCTAATTTGCGTGCTTCAGGTGTCAGTTGGGACTTAAGAAAGAATGAAACATATTCAATTTATGATAAGTTTGATTTTGATGTTCCTATTGGAACTGGACAGAAAGGAACTGTTGGCGATTGTTGGGATAGATATGCAGTGAGGATGCTTGAAATTAGAGAATCAGTTAAGATAGTTCGTCAAGCACTTTCGAAAATGCCGAAAGAAGGTGATGTCCATCAAGCTGTTCCAAAAAAAATTAGACCTCCAAAAGGTAGTATATACAGTAGAACAGAGAGCTCAAGAGGTGATTTAGGTTACTATATCATCAGCGATGGGACGCCAACTCCATCAAGAGTAAAAATGCGATCACCTTCCTTTGCTTCATTATCTGCCATAGGTGAAATTTCTGAAGGATGGATGATGTCTGATATGATCTCAGTTTTAGGTAGTCTGGATATTGTTTTAGGAGAAATAGATCGATGACAGTTGATTGGTTATACAATCAAATTGGTGANACNTTTTCATTTTTGCAAGGTAGCGATATTCTCTTTTTTATTAGCGCTTTATTGCCTAGTGCGATTATAATTACATTAATGGCTGTTAATGCGATTGTTATGGTTTATGCTGAAATGAAGGTCTCAGCTTTTATGCAGGATAGGATGGGGCCAATGGGACAAGGGCCAGGGCTTCACGCTGGTAAGTTTGGGATTCTGCAACCAATAGCAGATCCAATAAAATTGTTGCTAAAAGAAGACACTATTCCAACTGTCGCAGACAAACCGTTGTTTGTACTTGCACCTTTCATAATTTTTGTTGGAGCGGTTATTGGTTTCTTAGCAGTACCATTNAACCAAGATCTTATTGTAGTTGATTTAAATATTGGTATTTTTTACATAATGGCTGTTGGNTCATTTGCNGTAATTGGATTGATTTTGGCAGGTTGGTCCTCAAATAATAANTGGTCCTTATATGGAGGNATGCGNTCTGCTGCTCAGATNATTAGTTANGAAATACCNGCAGGNCTATGNGTNATAACAGTNATTATGTTAGCGGGNTCNNTAAATATGCAAGAAATNATNNAATATCAAAATGGNGGTATTTCNAATTGGATAATNTTNGATAATCCGTTTTCATTTATTNCNTTNTTTATNTTTTTNATTTGNATTGTAGCTGANACNAACCGTACNCCATTTGATATTTCAGANGCAGAGTCTGAGCTAGTTGGTGGTTTTCATACTGAATATTCTGGTTTTAGATGGTCCATGTTTTTTTTAAGTGAATATGCAAATATGTTGGTTGTGTGCTTTGTTGCATCTGCAGGATTTCTGGGTGGATGGCAAAGCCCCTTTGAAGGATTTATGGATACTCCAGTATGGGGTGTGTTTTGGATGCTTTCAAAAGTACTTTCATTAATGTTTGTTATGATGTGGTTTAGATGGACTTTTCCTCGTCTCCGAGTGGATCAGTTAATGTACATTTGTTGGAAAGTTTTTATACCAATTAGCCTTATTAATATCTTTGGAGTTGGTATTTGGACACTTTTATTTGGGTAAAAAATTATGAGTAGATACTTAAGAAATATTACAGAATCATTATCCTCTCTTCTTACAGGAATGGGAATTACATGGATGCATATGATCAGAATAAAAAAAGATAATGTGACCCTACAATATCCTGAAGAAAAATGGCCTAGGCCTGAACGTAATATTGGTTTTAATCATGAAGATTACAACGTTATTCGTTCTCGATTGCAGG
Source organism: Fidelibacterota bacterium (assembly GCA_002691785.1). Classification (GTDB taxonomy): domain Bacteria; phylum Fidelibacterota; class Marinisomatia; order Marinisomatales; family UBA1611. The sequence continues at coordinate 15,030 of NZIX01000030.1, forward strand.
TTGATATTAATGACTGTATAGGATGTTTGAAATGTGAGAGAATTTGCCCTGTACAGTGTATTAAAATTGAAACTGAGAAAGCCCCCGTTCGTGGTGATGACATCAATGAAATAAATCACAAGGGTATAACTTCTAATGGATCTAAAAAAGCTCAGATTGTAACAAGGTTTGATATAGACATGACAGAATGTTGTTACTGTAACTTGTGTACTTATCCTTGTCCTGAGGAGTGTATTTATATGACTGGGGGACCCAATTCAAAAAAACATCCAATTGATTATGAATTTTCAGAGTATGATCGGAGTGATTTGATTTATCGTTTTGCCAAGAAAGGCACTAAAGAAGGCTTTTCTAAAATAAAAGAAAATAAAGGTGTTTAAGCTTAATGGCTGAATTCACCTTTTGGTTGATTGCATTTATTACGATTATTTCAGCCTGTTCAGTTGTCTTAAATAATCAGCTAATATATTCTGCGATCTCATTGTTATTCACATTATTTGGAGTTGCAGGATTGTACGTTTTTCTTTGGGCTGATTTTATGACTGGTGTTCAGCTCCTGGTATATGTAGGTGGAATTTTGACATTGATAATTTTTGGTATTATGTTAACAAATAAGATCTCCTCCGCTCGTTTATCTCAAACCAATATGCAACAAGGAATTGGTGCGGTAGTTTCTCTATGGTTGTTAATTATTATTTCTCTCGTTATTTCGAAAACTCCATGGCTAGAAGTATCATCAGTTGAACCATCAAGCACGGTTGATGTGGTCGGGACACTTTTAATGACAAAATATTTGCTTGCATTTGAAGGTATTTCATTGCTCCTTTTGGGGGCTCTTATTGGAGCTGCTGTTTTAGCAAGAAAAGAAGTATAATGGATCAATTAAACACTTACTTATACATTGCTGCAATTTTATTTGCCATAGGGGTTTTTGGTGTAATGACTCGAAGAAATGGTATTGCTGTTCTAATGGGCGTAGAACTCATATTAAATGCAGCTAATATAAACTTTGTTGCTTTTTCTCGATTTGGAGGAATGAACTTTGATGGACATATATTCGGATTACTAATTATTGTACTTGCTGCAGCTGAAGCTGCAGTAGCCTTAGCAATCGTCATTAACATATATAATAATTTAAATACTATAAATGTTGATGAAGCTTCTATGATAAAAGAATAATGGAAAATACTTTTATAAATTACTCTTTAATAATTCTGCTATTACCATTAGCTGCTTTTTTAATTCAGATATTTATAGGAAAGCGCCTGCCGAGACAAGGTGACTGGGTATCTATATTAGCCATAGTAACGACTCTGGTTTTATCCATATATATGTTTACATCAATGATGCTTAGGTATGTTTCAGCTCTAGGGGATGAGAAGTTATTAGAGGCAGCAGCTAATTGGAAAGAGGAGGTCTCTTTCAAATGGCTTGATATGGGTGCTTTTTCAATAGAATTGGGTATATTATTAGATAATGTTACTGTCATTATGCTTCTTGTGGTGACTCTAATATCAACCTGTACTCATATATTTTCTACAAAATATCTTCAGGGTGATATAAGGTATTCGAGGTATTATGCTTATCTTGGGCTATTTACTTTTTCAATGAATGGAATTGTTCTTTCAAATAATTTAATGTCTATGTATATGTTCTGGGAGTTAGTTGGTGTGAGTTCCTATCTTCTAATTGGGCATTGGTTTGAAAAAGATTCAGCTGCCAATGCAAGTAAAAAAGCTTTTCTTACAAATCGAGTAGGTGACATTGGTTTCTTCATTGGTATTATGTTAATCTACAATGCCATAGGGTCATTTGCTTTTGGCGAAATATTTGAAGGTGTATCAAATGGAGCAATCGCAGGCACAACACTTACATTAGCAGGAGTTGGTCTATTTCTTGGAGCAATGGGTAAATCATCCCAATTCCCTTTGCATGTTTGGTTACCAGATGCGATGGAGGGTCCAACACCAGTTTCTGCTCTAATGCATGCAGCTACTATGGTTGCAGCTGGAGTGTATTTAACCTTTAGAATTTTTCCATTATTAACTCCTGATGCTCTATTGGTAGTNGCTTATGTGGGAGGTTTTACNGCTATTTTTGCGGCTTCAATTGCNATAACTCANAACGATATTAAAAAAGTNTTGGCTTANTCAACTGTGAGCCAANTAGGATACATGATTTTAGCAGTTGGAACAGGNGTTTATACTGCTGCATTTTTTCACNTATTGACTCATGCAATGTTTAAAGCTAANCTTTTTTATGGCTCTGGATCAGTCATTCATGCTATGCATCATGCTCTTCATGAAAAACANGATCACGAAACNGACCCTCAAGATATGCGTAATATGGGTGGTTTTAATAAGAAAATGCCAATAACATATTGGTCNATGCTNTTAAGTACAATGGCAATTGCAGGAGTTCCTCTCTTTTCAGGNTTCTTNTCAAAAGATGCTGTTTTAGCAGGAACATTATCTTTTGCNCAGCATCATCCTTCNCACTTTCTGCTACCAGTGTTTGGTTTTGGAGCCGCNGCTATTACTGCATTTTATATGTTTAGAATGATGTTCATGACATTNCANGGTGAAGCAAAGCGCCCCGAGCTTTTAAAAGATATCCATGAGTCTCCAAAAGAGATGACAGGTCCNCTAGTTCTNCTTGGAACTTTAAGTTTCTTTATTTGGTATACATTACCATANATAAACCCCATGTCAACCCACGGCTGGTTTACAGATCTAGTTGTCACTTCCGATTCATTTGTTCCTGGAAGTATTAGTGCAGATGAAATCGAAGCAGGAGCGCATCACGCTCATCATCTAGCGATGTATCTCTCTATTGGGGTCGCAGCATTAGGAATTAGTTTAGCTGTTTTAATGTATCTTTATAATGTTATTTCACCAAAAACATGGAAGAATAGATTTGGGTTTCTTTATGATTGGAGCTTAAATAAATATTATTTTGACGAGAATTACAGCAAATATCTTTATCAGCCTACATTGAGATTGGCAAATAAGATTTCNTGGATTGATTGGGAATTATANGATAAATATTTCATTAACGGCTTTGGTCGNTTCACAGATTGGCTNAGTAAAATATCAGGAAAAATCGATTATAATGTTATAGACCAAATTCTGGTTGATGGAACTGGAAAAATTTCTGGTTTATTAGGGCTAATTTTAAAACGAATTCAAACAGGGCGAATTCAAAATTATCTGCTGTATGTGACAACAGTAGTTATTATATTGATGATTATTCAATCATTTTAATTATAAAGTGTTTAATTAGGGGAACAGATGGAAAATATTCTTAGTTGGCTAATTTGGTTGCCATTAATAGGTGTATTGGCTATTGCTTTTATACCTAGAGATAAAAGCAATCTAATCAAATTAACAGCCGCGATTACCACAGGGTTACAATTTCTGATGACTTTAGTCTTATGGAAAAATTTTGATTCAAGTTCNGCTTTAATGCAGTTCACAGAGCGATATGAGTGGATTCCTTCCTATAACATATGGTACTATTTGGGTGTAGATGGGTTAAGTATTCCAATGGTAATTCTAAATGGTTTATTATGCTTNATTGGTGTTTTTGTAAGTTGGAATATAAANAAAGCTGTTAAAGGTTATTTTGCATTATTTNTATTATTAGATATGGGAATAATGGGAGTTTTCCTATCGATGGATTTCTTTTTATTTTACATTTTCTGGGAGGTAATGCTCNTACCTATGTATTTCCTAATTGGAATGTGGGGAGGGCCGCAAAGAGAATATGCAGCTATAAAATTCTTTTTATATACATTATTTGGATCCGTTTTAATGTTGGTTGGAATTTTAGGGCTTTATTTTTCGTGTGGACAGACATTTGATATATTAGAATTGACGCGTATTGCTCCTGAAGCCTTACAGGGATTAACNTGGTGGGGAATAAGTGCAATTAAAGTAATCTGGATTCTTTTATTTATTGGCTTTGCAATCAAAGTTCCTGTTTTTCCATTTCACACATGGCTTCCACTTGCTCATGTTCAAGCCCCCACGGCTATTTCTGTTTTACTTGCAGGAATACTTCTTAAATTAGGTGTTTATGGAATTCTAAGAGTTAATTACGGTCTAATGCCTGATGGGGTTTATTGGTTTTCAGGTGCATTAGCATTTTTGGGTTTAATTAATGTTATTTGGGGTGGGCTATGCGCTCTTGCACAAACGGATTTAAAAAAGTTAGTAGCGTATTCAAGTGTTAATCACATGGGTTATTCATTAATTGGAATGGCTGCTGTCATTGCTGCTGGTGAATCTCAAGGCTTAAACCTTAAGGCAGCTCAAGCAGGTTTGGGTGGCGCTGTATTTCAAATGTTTAATCATGGTACCATATCGGCTATGTTGTTCATTCTCGTTGGTGTTATTTATGATAGAGCTCATCACAGGGAAATTGAAGGATTTGGGGGATTAGCAAGTCAAATGCCTATCTACACTGGAATAACTGCATTGGCCTTTTTTGCGGGATTAGGTTTACCCGGCTTATCAGGGTTCATAAGTGAGGCGATGTGTTTTATTGGCGCTTTTCCTGTCTATAAGGGTATTGTTATTGCATCTACAATAGGGATTCTNTTAAATGCGGCTTATTTTCTTTGGGCGTTTCAGAGAATTTTCTTTGGTAAATTAAATGAAAAGTATGTTGAACTACCAGAAATTAATAAACTTGAAATGTTTACGGTTATTCCTCTACTCATAATTACGCTGTTTTTTGGAATTTACCCCGCTCCATATTTAGATCTGATTTCTGCGACGATGGATTCAATTATTAATCATGTTGTCACTATGACTTCAATAGCAGGGATGTAGGGTTAGAAATTGAATAATCTTCAAAGCGTATCTCTCTTTTTACCTGAAATAATCCTTACTGTTTTGATTATCTCTGTCATTATTTACGACTTGTTAATTGATAAGTCAAAATCAGGAAATACGGGGTGGCTTCTAAGTTATGGGTTGTTAGTTGTGTCATTNTNTATATGGAAACAAGGTAATATTACCACCTCACTTTTTACAGATGCTGTTGTTTTAGATCCGTTCTCATCCTTNTTTAAACAAATAATAATTTTAGCAACAATTCTTGTGTCTATTGTAAGCTTATACTCAAACGAACTTGCNAAATATAGAAAAGGTGAATTTTTTACATTATTAGGTATCATTACATTTGGTCTATTTTTAATGGTTTCTGCTGTTGACTTAATTATCTTGTACATTTCAATTGAAATTGTGTCAATAATGTCATTCGTTCTTGCAGGGTATTTAAAAGAAAATACTTTTTCCAATGAAGCAAGTCTCAAATATGTTCTCTATGGAGCTCTATCTTCTGGAATTATGCTATTTGGTCTAAGTTATATATTTGGATTAACTGGTAGTACAAATTATTTTCAAATTCAAAATACTATTTCTCAACTTGACAGTAGTTCAAATACCGCTCTGCTACTTTCTACAATAATGATTCTGGCTGGCTTTGGGTATAAAGTTTCAGCGGTACCATTTCATTTTTGGACTCCGGATGTTTATCAAGGATCACCTACTACTATTACAGCCTATTTATCAATTGCTCCAAAAGCAGGTGCTTTTGCAATGATGATTCGTTTTTTCAATCAGGTTTTTTCGGATGGTGGTGCTCTATCGGGANTGGATGTTGTTTCCACTTCAAATATACCTTGGGCAAGTATTTTAAGTCTGTTAGCAGTAATCACAATGACTCTAGGCAATGTTGTAGCCCTGCAACAAAATAACATTAAAAGGATGTTGGCCTATTCTAGTGTAGCTCATGCGGGGTATATGTTGCTAGCAATGCCTGTAATGTCATCCGAAAGTATTTATGCGATCATGATTTATTTGGTCATGTACCTTTTCATGAATCTTGGAGCTTTTTTCATCATCATATTTGTTAAAAATAAAACAGGTGGTGAAACTTTTGAAGATTATAAAGGTTTAGGTTGGGAAATGCCTACTNTTGGTATATGTATGACCATTTTTATGGTATCTCTAACAGGCCTTCCTCCCACAGCAGGTTTTATTGGTAAATTTTATATATTTGCCTCTTTAATCAAAGGCGGTGGTAATTTTTATTGGTTAGTGTTTGCAGGGGCAATAAACAGTGTCATTTCTCTTTATTATTATCTTAAAGTTGTGAAAGTTATGTTTTTAGATGGTGATAAGAAAGATGTAATTTTACAACCTGAACTGCCTATGTTTACAATGTTAATGATTACAGTTATCCCTTCACTACTTTTAGGAATATATTGGAGTCCACTGGCTAATTGGGTAAAAAGTTCATTAGTTTTTTATATACAAACTATTTAAATATTAAAAATAAAGTAAACTTTGAGAAATACGATCCTCATTAACAAAGGTCATGACTTGAGAATATCAGGAGTTCCTAAAAATCATTATGCAGAGTTAATGCCATTAAAAAATGTATGCGTAATGCCTTCAGAATTCAGAAGCGTTAAACCTAAACTTATAATCAAAAAAGATGACAAGGTTAAGATAGGTAGTCCACTATTTTACGATAAAAACAGACCTGAAGTTAAATGGGCATCCCCTGGATGTGGAACCGTAAAAGATATTGTTTTCGGTCCTCGAAGAGTAATTGAAAAGATTGAGATTAAATTAGATGGCAATGATGCATTAATGAATAATGAATATAACCCCTCAGAGATAGCATCTTTAAGTAAAGTTGAGGTTCTTGAAAATATACTGAAATCAAATCTATTTCCATTGATAAGGCAAAGACCGTTTAATAAGGTACCAGATCCAAATGTTGTACCTAGAGATATTTTTATATCAATTTTAAACACAGCTCCAATGTCTGTTAATCTGGAACCTGTTATTGATAACAATATTAAAGCTTTTCAAGCTGGAATTGATGCTTTATCCAGAATAACATCGGGTAGTGTATACATTTCATCTGGAAAGACATATAACTTTAAAAATGCAATTAACCAAAAAATTGAAGGTCCTCACCCTGCAGGAAATGTGGGTATTCAAATACATCATATTAAACCATTGAAGCCAAATGATTTAGTTTGGACCTTAAATGCTCAAAATGTCATTACAATAGGAAATTTATTTTTAACCGGTAAATATAATCCAATGATTAATATCAATATTGGAGGTCCGGGAGCAAGTAATCCTCAAGTATGCGTTGTCAATACAGGTTCTAGTATATCTGATATTTTAAAAAGTCAAAGCTTGAATAAACCTGTTCGTCTCGTTTCGGGCGATGTGTTAACAGGTAAGCAAATAAATAAAACAGATTACTTAGGTTATTATGACTCTTCATTATCAATAATCTCTGACGAAGTTGACAGACCTTTCATGGGCATGTTATCATTAGGTAGTAGTAAAACAAAATACAGCTTAACAAATACCTTTCTAAATTTTGGTAGTCAACTCTTTGACTTTAATACTGCCCAGAAAGGTGAACTAAGACCAATGGTACCTTTAGGTGCTTGGGAAAAAGTTCTTCCAATGGATATATACCCAAACCATTTATATCGTTCTATCCTTGCTGAAGATATTGAAGAAATGGAAGAATTAGGTATATGGGAGTGCGATGATGAAGATTTTGCACTTTGCTCATTCGCTTGTCCAAGTAAAATAGATGTGGGTAAAGTGATTAGGCAAGGACTAGATCTAATTGAGGCAGACAGTTAAAAGATGAATTGGCTTAGAAAAATTCTAGATAATCTCGAACCCAATTTTAAAAAAGGCGGTAAGTTAGAAAAGTTGTATCCTTTGTACGAAGCGACAGACACCATTTTATTTAGTACGGATGAAAGAACACACTCAGGACCGCATATCAGAGACAGTGTGGATATTAAAAGAGTTATGATCTTAGTTGTAATTTCCCTAATTCCATGTTACATATTTGGTGCACTGAATATCGGATATCAAGAATCATTAACTTATGGTTTAGAGAATTCAGATTGGAAAAGAAATATTTTTTCAGGTATTATGAAAATATTGCCTATCTTAACAGTTACGTTTGCTACTGGCGCTATATGGGAAATCCTTTTCGCAGTTGTTAGACGGCATCCCATTTCAGAGGGTTTTTTAGTTACTTGTGCTTTAATACCGCTAACCTTACCAGCAACCATTCCCTTGTGGCAGGTTGCAATTGGAACGAGTTTTGGAATCGTAATCGGCAANGAAATTTTTGGTGGAGTTGGAATGAATATATTTAATCCAGCTCTAACTACACGAGCTTTCTTATATTTTACCTATCCAGTTCAAATTTCTGGAGACAAAGTATGGGCTCTCGCTCCAGATGGATTTTCTGGTGCTACTGCTTTAAGCATACCTGCTGGGCANGTGAATAGCAATGCAGTCAACTTATTAAATGAGGCAACATTGAGTTCGGTTTTTGATTTCTCTTGGATAAACATGTTTATGGGATGGATTCCTGGGTCAATTGGAGAGACCAATAAATTNATCATTATATTATCAGCCTTATTTTTGATTTTAACCGGTATAACTAGTTGGAGGATTATGTTAGGGTCCGTTATAGGATTAACNTCTACAGCATATTTAACCAATGTTNTTTCGCCATTTTCTTCNAACGCTATGCTTACTATACCTCCTCATTATCACCTGGTTATGGGCAGCTTTCTATTCGGTACAGTTTTTATGGCTACAGAACCTGTCACCGGAGCACATACTGAGAATGGAAAATGGATATATGGTTTTTTTATTGGAATGTTAACGGTAATAATTCGTAGTATTAATCCTGCTTATCCAGAAGGAATTATGTTAGCTATTTTACTTATGAATGCATTTGCGCCCCTTATAGATTATTATGTTGTTAAAAGTAATACTAAGAGGAGATTAATTAGATATGCACAGTAGTTCTTATACACTTATTTTCACGTCTATTATTACCATATTTTTAGGTTTTATGTTATCAGTTGCTGCCACTAGCTTAAAGCCTAGGCAAATAGTAAATATTGAGATAGATATGAAAAAAAACATTCTCAGTGCATTAGATATTAAGCCTAAAAAATCAAATAAATGGACGACGGATGAAGTTCAATCTGTATATGAAAGTAGCATAACTGGTATAGTTCTNGATAAAAATGGTAATCAAACTGATAAGGATCCAAAAGAAATAGATCCTGATAAAGACAACGACTATTTTCCTATATACCTGCATAAAGTAAACCAAGAAATTAATGGTTATGCAATTCCTATATCAGGTAAAGGTCTCTGGTCTACTTTATATGGCTATTTTGCGATTGAGCCAGACTGTAAAACAGTTAAAGGTATCACATTTTATAAGCATGGAGAAACTCCAGGATTAGGAGGAGAAGTAGAAAAGGCCTGGTTTCAGGATAATTTTAAAGGCAAACGTTTTGTNGANGAAAAAAATACTTTAATAGGAATAAAGGTGCTAAAAGGTGCTGTAGATGAGACCTCCAAAGAAGCATATCATCAGGTTGATGGTATTTCTGGTGCAACTATAACAAGNAAAGGGTTAGAATCATTTCTCAAAGATGACCTATCTAAGTATGAACCTTTTTTTAAACCCAAAAGAATCATAGCTAGTTGATGGCATTCTTCGATAAAAAATCAAAAGCTGCATTTTCAGATCCTTTGATGGCAAGTAACCCTATCAGTCTTCAAGTTCTAGGCATNTGCTCTGCTCTTGCTGTTACTGTTCAGGTACAAACTGCTCTGGTTATGACGCTCGCTGTGGTCGCAGTTCTTGCAACTTCAAATACTGTGATCTCACTACTTCGAAAGAAAATCCCAAGTAAAGTTAGAATTATTGTTCAATTATCNGTGATAGCTTCCNTAGTAATTGTTATNGATCAAATTTTNAAGGCCTATATGTACGATATGAGTAGGCAGCTCTCTGTATTTATTGCATTGATTATTACGAACTGCATAGTGATGGGACGTGCTGAAGCATTCGCGATGCAAAATAATCCAAAAGAGTCATTTCTAGATGGTATTGGAAACGGTCTGGGTTACGGAGGGATTTTAATTTCAGTTGCTGTGCTCAGAGAATTTTTTGGAAATGGTTCAATTTATGGTATGCAATTAGTTCCAAATTTTATGTATGAGATGGGTTACTCCAATATGGGTTTAATGGTTCTCGCTCCAGGAGCATTCATAATTCTTGGTTTAATCGTCTGGGGACATAGAATATTTGCAGGTATTGAGGAAGATTAGATGAATGCAGAACATTATGTGAGTTTGTTTACTAAATCTGTCTTTATAGAGAACATGATTTTAGCCTACTTTTTAGGCATGTGTTCATTTCTGGCTATATCAAAAAAAATTGATACCTCAATTGGATTAGGCTTTGCAGTTGTATTTGTATTAACCATTACAGCTCCTCTCAATTGGATAGTTCATCATTTTTTACTTGAAGAAGGCGCTCTAGCATGGGCAGGGTTTCCGCAGGCAGATTTAAGTTTTTTAAACTATATTATTTTTATTGCAGTAATTGCCACAGCAGTTCAGTTAGTTGAAATGGCTTTAGATAAATTCTCGCCGACATTGTATAACAATCTTGGAATATTTCTGCCGTTAATTGCTGTTAATTGCTCAATACTTGGTGGTTCAATGTTTATGGTTGAGAGAAAGTATGATTTTACCGAAACGCTGGTATATGGCTTTGGATCTGGTGTTGGTTTTCTCCTAGCGATCGCTGCGATGGCTGCAATAAGGTATAGGTTAAGATATTCAAATGTACCAAAAGAATTAAGAGGAGTAGGAATTACTATGCTCCTAACCGGTTTAATTTCAATGGCCTTCATGGCTTTTAGTGGGATAGATTTATAATGGAACAGATATTTTTAGGAGTGACTGTAGTCTCNATAGTTATNATAACACTAGTATTAGTCATTAANATAGCTGAAAGCAAATTGCTCCCTCAAGGCGATGTCTCAATTTTAATTAATGATGACTCTGATAGCGAAGTAAAAACTAGACCAGGATCAACCCTTTTAAGTGTACTTGCAGGTCANACAATTTTCTTACCCTCNGCCTGCGGAGGTGGTGGAACCTGTGCAATGTGTAAATGTCAAGTGTTAGAAGGTGGTGGAGATATTCTACCAACAGAGACTGGTCATATATCTCGCAGTGAAGCAAAAGAAAACTGGCGTTTGGCTTGTCAAGTTAAGGTCAAGCAAGATATGAAAATTCACGTTCCGGAAGAGATTTTTAGCATACAAAAATGGGAGGCTACTGTTNNCTCAAATGAAAATGTTGCAACATTTATTAAAGAACTGGTTTTAGATTTACCAAAGGGTGAAAATGTTAATTTTCAAGCAGGGGGCTATATACAGATTGACATTCCAGANTATAATATAAATTTCAATACCTTTGATGTAGAAAAGGAATATCATCCTGATTGGGATAAATTTAAAATTTGGGATTTGGTAGCTAAAAATGAAGAACCAATTTTTAGAGCGTATTCAATGGCTAATCATCCAGCAGAAGGAAATAGGGTAATGCTAAATGTCCGAATCGCTACTCCACCACCGCCATTATGGAATGATGTTCCACCTGGTTTAGCCTCTTCTTATATTTTTAATTTAAAAGCAGGGGATAAAGTTACAATATCAGGTCCTTATGGTGAATTCTTTATAAAGGATACAGATCGTGAAATGGTTTATATTGGTGGTGGTGCTGGAATGGCACCGATGAGATCACATTTATTTCACTTGTTCCAAACCTTAAAAACTAATAGAAAAGTTTCTTTTTGGTATGGTGCAAGGTCAGTAAGAGAGATGTTCTATGATGATCAGTTTAAGAAAATTGCTGAGGATTATCCAAATTTTTCATACAATGTAGCCTTATCAGAACCTATGAAAGAAGATAATTGGTCTGGTTATACAGGCTTTATTCATCAAGTCCTTCATGATGAGTACTTAGTAAAACATGAAGACCCTACTGAAGTAGAGTTTTATATGTGTGGTCCTCCACCAATGATANATGCTTGTGACGGTATGTTAGATAGCCTTGGTGTTGAAAAAGAAATGATTGCATATGACAGCTTTGGTTAATTTTATGAGTAATCTTTTTAAGCAGAAAGCCCAACTTATGTTGGGCTTTNTNCTTTTAATAATTAGCTGTGAGCAACCTAGGTATACTAATGAGATTAACGGCTATACTATGGGTACAAGTTATTCGATAAAAATTATAGAAAATAGAGTTTTAGACCTTAACAATGTTTCCAGCGAAATTGATTTAATATTGCGTGATATTAATAAGCAAATGTCAACATGGGATGAAGAAAGTGAAATTTCTAAATTGAATAGAAATAAATCTGATTCACTTATTAAGGTTTCTGCTGATTTGTATAGTGTGATCAAAGAATCCTTAAAAATTTCAAAAAAAACTCAAGGCGCTTTTGATGTAACAATCTTTGATTTAATGAGTTTATGGGGTTTTGGTCCAANAGCAAATAACGATTATCCTAGNGATAGTNNGATTTTAAATGCTTTAAAAAGTAGTGGCTGGGAAAAGTTAANTCTTNAAGATNAAGGTTTATCAAAAAAAAATCCAAACTTGAAATTAGATTTAAANGCAATCGCTAAAGGCTATGCTGTAGATAAAGTACATCAAAAAATTTTAGAGATGGGTTTTAAAGATGTCTTTATTGAAATTGGAGGTGAAGTAAAATGTTCTGGCCAAAACAAATNTAAAAAGAANTGGAGAGTTGGTGTAGAGGATCCTATTTCNTCATNNAAAAACATAATTAAGGTTATAAATCTNGAAGATAGGGCNATGGCTACTTCTGGTAATTATAGAAATTTTGTTGATCTNAATGGTTTAATTTTAGGTCATACNATAGATCCTAGAATAGGAAAACCNATTAAATCTGAAGTNTTNTCAGTCACTGTGATCTCATCATCTTGTATGAGAGCAGATGCCTGGGCGACTGCTTTAATGGTTATGAATTTTAAAAAGGGACAAGAGATGATTGAATTAGAAGATGATTTAGATGTATTTTGGATTCTAGATACAGGTAACAATAATTACGTTTTTGAAAAGACGAATGGTGTTGAACTAGAAAAAATTTAACGTTTAATGTTTAAATATTTAATCTGATTTTTCACACTTCATTGGATCATCTCCGCAAACAGAGCATGCACCATCAGGATTTAAACCTCCACATGAACCAGATAATGGCTTTTTATTGAACATGCTGCTTAAAGCCATAGCTCCAATTGCAATTGTCATAACTATAATTCCTAAAAAAAAATCCATAACTTAATTTATGATTAATTTATGGTTTTAAATAATAATTAAATGAACATAGTTTTTTACATTAATAAAAAGATGTAATTTTATGAGATTAATATAGGAATTAAATAAAGATGGATATACACAAAATATTTAAAATACTTTTAGCTTTAAGTCCGATCTCTGTATTTGCAGCAGGTGGTGGGCATGGAGGTGCTCCTCACCTAGATGGGAGTGCGGAAAACCTTGCTATTTATTGGGTCATACCTTTCGCAGGAATATTATTATCTATTGCAGCTTTTCCATTAATTGCACCAGATTTCTGGCATCATAACTTTGGGAAAATTTCTTTATTTTGGGCAACATCTTTGATCATTCCATTTGTGATTAAAGAGGGCTTTCAAATTACTTTATACGAGCTTTTACACGTTGGTCTACTTGAATATGTACCATTTATCATTTTATTGCTGGCATTGTTTACAATTTCTGGTGGGGTTCAACTAAAAGGATCTCTTGTAGGAAGTCCAACTTTGAATACAGCAATTTTGGCAATAGGCACTCTTCTTGCCAGTTGGATGGGGACAACTGGTGCAGCTATGTTATTGATAAGGCCATTGATCAGAGCAAATAGTCATCGAAAAAATAAAGTGCATGTGATTGTATTTTTTATATTTCTCGTAGCAAATATTGGTGGTGCATTAACACCTCTAGGTGATCCGCCTTTGTTTTTAGGTTTTTTAAAAGGCGTTAACTTTTTTTGGACCACCTCAGCAATGTTTTTACCCATGTTGTTTCTAGTTATTTCTTTATTGATCATATTCTTTATTTTAGACACATACCTTTTTAAGAAAGAAAATATATCAATTGAAAAAGAGGAAAACCCTGAAAAATTAGGTCTAGAAGGTTCTTTTAATTTACTTCTGCTCGCGGGAGTTGTTGGTGGGGTCCTGTTGAGCGGTTTTTGGAAACCGGGTATTTCGTTTAGTATCTATTATGTTGATATTGAGTTGCAAAATATTGTCAGAGATACATTGCTTCTAGGTCTTACTTATGCAAGCTGGGTACTTACCTCACAATCGATTAGAAAGGCGAATGAGTATACATGGTTTCCTATAGTTGAAGTTGCCAAATTGTTTGCGGGAATATTTATTACTATTATACCTGCAATTGCAATTCTGAAAGCAGGGACTCAGGGTGCTTTATCTGGAGTAGTTGCATCTGTAACTAGTAATGATCAACCGATTAATTATATGTACTTTTGGATGACAGGAATTCTTTCAAGTTTTCTTGATAATGCTCCAACTTATCTGGTCTTTTTCAATACTGCAGGGGGAGATCCAAATGTTTTAATGGGTGATTTGTATCAAACACTTTTAGCTATTTCTGCTGGTGCTGTTTTTATGGGAGCAAACACATATATAGGCAATGCACCAAACTTTATGGTAAAATCCATTGCTGAAACTTCTGGAATTGAAATGCCAAGTTTTTTTGGTTATTTAATTAAATGGTCTATTCCTATTCTAGTACCATTATTTATTATTTTAACTTTTATTTTTTTCTAGTGCGAATAACTAA
>NZIX01000031.1 GCA_002691785.1 Fidelibacterota bacterium
TATCTATTGCTTTCATCAATAAAACCTATTGTATTTGATTTTTCCTTTGAAAGTTTCTTAATTACACCATCCAAACCAAACATAAGAGGCATCCTATGAGAAAAACCAACAATTAGATCTTTTCCGCTTAAAATTGGAAAGTTTTTAATTTTTAAAGATGGATTATCCATCAAAAATAAATTAATACCCGAAGCATATCCGTCACATAAATTTTGTACATCGATTGGAACTTTTTCATCATAATTTTCATTCACATTATTCCAAAATCCCATCAAATTAACATAGTAATCATTAACTGCAGCTTCTTTACCATAAAAAGAGGCGAGCATACCTCTAGAAGCTAAAATAATATCTTGTATTGATTTAAAATCATCTTGAGAATGAGCATAGGCCAACCCAAATGCAACATCAGAATCTCTTTCCCCATAAATATGCGGTACACCCCATTGATCCCTTTCAATTACTGAGCTATAAGTAGAATCATTTATTTTTAATATATTTCCGAAACTACTGCTAATAAGAATTGTAAGGTACAATAGTAAAAATGCTTTTTTTCTAATCATTTTTCACTATTGTATCTTTAGCACCTTCTGTCCAAATATCATATTTTTTCATTATGGATATAAATAATTCTGAGGTTTTTAATTTTTCTAGCCATGGAGCTAAATATTTAAAGTTTTTTTTAAACCAAATTAAGTCTACATGGGCACATTGTCGAATAAATGGGAAAATAGCATAATCTGACAATGTGATATTTTCATTAATCAAATATTTTTGATTTCTTAAAATTATATCATATTCTTTAAGGAATGTCGCGACTTCTTCTTGGTAAAACTCATATGTTTTTTCCTTAAATCGAACATGATATTTATAACGATCAAGTGCTTTCTTAAATTGATAGTCATTTTTTTTAATTAAATTATCTTGTTTCTCTAAATGGTTTTGGTACAAATTTTTTGAATCTTTAATTTGTAAAGCATAATGCATGATATCTAAACTTTCTTCAATAATTTTATTATTGGAAATCATCATAACCGGAACGGTGCCTTTCGGAGAAATTTCATAAAGTTTATCTGGCCTATTAGATAATTTAATTTCACGATGAATATAGGTAATCTTAGAATATTTAAGTGCCATTCTAGCTCTTATAGCATATGGACACCTTCGAAAAGAATATAAAATTGGGAATTCCATTAATTATTTAATTTAGGTTTTATTCTAGAGTCAAAGAAAGTCTTTGAAACTATTTTATTTGGATCTTTTCGATATTTTTTTTGCTCACTCAATGGCAAATTATTAAAAGATTGACATTTCTTTGAACAACATCCATCATATTTTTCCCGACAAAAATCACATTGAATAAATAAGATATGGCATGCATCATTATTACAATCTGTATGACTATCACATGGAGTGTTACAAATATGACAATTTGAAATAACATCTTCAGTAACTCTTTCTCCTAAGCGATTATCAAATACAAAATTTTTACCAATAAACTTTGAATTAATTTTTTTTTCTTTTACTTCATGAGCATATTGAATAATTCCACCTTTTAACTGTTTAACTTTTTCAAAACCATTTTTAATTAAATATGAGCTTGCTTTTTCGCAGCGAATTCCACCCGTACAATAAAGCAAAATGTTCTTTTTTTCTTTACCTTTTAATATTCTTTTTACTTCAGGTAGCAGTTCTTTGGANGTCTCTACATTTGGTATGATTGCATTATTAAACTTTCCTATTTCACTTTCGTAATAATTACGCATATCCACTATAACTGAATCCTTATCACCAATTGCGTTATTATAATCAAGTGCATTCAAATGTTCACCTACTTTATTCATGTCATAAGTATNTTTTTGGACACCATATGCCACTAATTCTTTGCGGACTTTTATAGTAAGTTTATAAAAAGAAATACCTTCTTGAATAGCTTCTTTAATATCAGAAGTTTTAATAAAATCATAAGATAAGAGTATTACTTTAAATTTTTTATATAAATGCTCAGGAACGCTTATTTGAGCATTTATACCTTCCAATGAAATATAAATACGACCTAAGACATTTAAACTATCAAGTTTTATAAATAGTTTATCTCTAAATAATTTTGGATCTTTAATATTAGTATACTTGTAGAATGAGAGGGTAATTCGATTAAATTTTTCATTTTTAATATCATTTTTTAATTCATTTATACTTTTTTTATTAAAGAGTTTTGCTTTTTTTGTTTTTTTAGTCATTGATGATATTAGATAAAACTCCATTAAACTTTTTTATTTTCTTATTTGCTACTTCTAAACCACAATCAAGCTTTATCATAATAATTGCTGCTTTAACAGATTTTTTTGCCTCAAAAAGTTTTTTCTTAGCTTTTTCATAACTTAGACCTGTTATTTGCATAATTATCCTTATGCCACGATCAATTAATTTATTATTCACAGTCATAAGATCTATCATCAAATTCTTATATACTTTTCCAAGTTTTATCATGGTTGTAGTAGAAATCATATTTAGAATCATTTTTGTTGCAGAACCAGCTTTCATTCTTGTTGAGCCTGTAATTACCTCTGGTCCAGTATTTGCTTTGATAATAACATCAACTTCAGTTAACATATATGGCCTAGGATTGGTTACTAAATAGACTGTGCTAGCACCTTTTGATTTAGAATAATTCAGTGATGATATTACGTAAGCTGAAGCACCACTGCATGAAATCCCAATTACAGTATCTTTTTTATTGATATTATAAGGCAATAAATCTTTAATTGCATTTTCAGAGCTATCTTCTGCGCCTTCAATAGAGTTACGGAGAGCATTATCACCCCCAGAAATTATTCCAATAAAGGTATTCTTTGAGGCTGAATAAGTAGGAGGTATTTCTGATGCATCCAATACCCCTAAACGACCACTCGTTCCAGAACCAATATAAAATATACGACCTCCAGACTTAACTGAATTAATAGCTAATTCAGTGGTTTTTTTTATTTCATTAATTGACCTTCGAACAATAGTTGCAATCTTATTATCTTCATCGTTTATTTTTTTAAGAATATTAATTGTAGATAATTTATGGATATCCAATGTTTCACTATTTTGAGATTCTGTATTTAAATCATTATATGATTTCATAGGTCGTAAATTACAAAGTCATGAATAAATGGAAAAATATTACTATTGAACTTCCAGGAATAAATTTAAAACCTGTTATTGAATATTTTTCAGCTATTGATAATATTTATTCTGTTTCAATTAAAGATAAACTTTCTGTTCAAAAATCTAATTGGTTTGATATTCCAAATAAAGAAATTTCGTTAGAGGGTGATACTCATAAAATAGTTTTTCTAGTAAAAGATGATTATAAAACAAATAAATTAATCAATTTGATAACTGTATTTTTAAAGTTAGATAGCCTTCCTTTTTTTCATGAAGAATTAGTTGATGATGTAGATTGGGTAAAATATAGTCAAAGTCAATTTAAAGAAATTCTAATTTCAAATAAATTTAGAATAGTACCACCCTGGTATAATCAAAACACGTTTATAGGAAAAACAATAATCATTAATCCTGGTAGCGGTTTTGGAACTGGAACACATCCAACCACTATACTTTGCCTTAGATGGATTGAAAAAAATATTGATCATTTTGATGACGTGTTAGATTATGGATCTGGATCTGGAATTTTATCCATCGCATCAAAATTATACGGTGCTGATTCAGTAGAAGGCGTTGAAATTGATAAACAAGCTATTAAAAATTCAAAAAATAATAACCAACTTAACCATGTTTCTATACCCTACTATCAGGAAGAAATATTTAAACCTAATAAAAAATACAACCTTATTATTTCAAATATACTGCAGCCAACCTTAATTAAATTATCTAAAAGATTTAAAATATTAGCTTCTAAAAAAATTTTATTGTCAGGTGTATTAGAACATCAAACTGATACTTTAATTAATTCCTATGATTGGATCGATCTTAAAATAATAGATAAACTTAGTGATTGGACATTACTTTTAGGAAAATTAAAGAGTTGAAAAGTATCTTTTTGCCTCAATCATTACTTTTGGAGAAAGTAAGATAGTTCCTATCATAGTAGGTATAACCATTAAAGCAAAAGCACTATCTACAAAGTTGATAGCAATATCTAATGAAGTAACGGATGCGATGATTATCATTATTACATAAAACCAATTATAAACTTTTTTTGATTTGGTTCCAAAAATATGAGAAATACATTTCCTTCCATAATAAGAGTAGCCAAACATGGTTGATAAAGCAAACGTCAATACAGCTATGATTAAAAATACTTTCCCAAAGGTTCCTAACTCTTGATTGAAAGCAGCAACGGTCATAGAAACACCATTAAGATCTTGAGTATAAACCCCACTTGCTAAAATAATAATTGCAGTTATTGAACATACAATAATTGTATCAATAAACGGACCAAGCATGGCCACTAAACCTTCACGAATTGGCTCCTTTGTTTTTGCTGCACCGTGTGCCATAGTTTCAGTACCAGTACCTGCTTCATTTGAGAATAATCCTCTTCTAACCCCAATTATGATTACAGATCCAATGGCACCTCCAGCTGCAGATTGTCCTGTAAAAGCATCTTGAAGAATTAGCATAAATATTTGAGGTATTTCTGAAATGTTTTTAAAAATAATTATTAATGCAGCCAATAAATAGAAACCAACCATCAACGGCACTAACCTTGAAGCTACCTTTGCAATTCTTTTAATTCCTCCAAAAATAATACTACCCACTAATATTGACACACAAAATCCTGTAAAAATATTTCCCAAAAAAATATCAGATTGAAAAAGACCTGCTGGAAAATATATGTAATCTCTTATTATTTGAGAGAGTTGATTTGCTTGAAAAAAAGTTATGCAACCAAAGGCACCTGATATACTGAACATTAATGCTAAGGGACGAAACTTTGATCCTAGGCCCTCTTCAATAAAGTACATCACACCACCCTGAATTTCTCCTTCATCATCTTTGCCTCTATACATTAAAGCTAATGAGCAAGTAAAAAATTTGGTACTCATCCCTAGAATTGCCGTTAACCACATCCAAAAGATAGCACCAGGACCTCCCGTATGAATGGCGACAGCAACACCTGCTATGTTACCCATACCAACTGTACTTGCTAAGGCACTAGAGAGTGCTTCAAAATGAGTAATCTGACCAGGATCATCTTCAGAGTCATACTTACCAGTCAATATATCAATCGCATGTTTAAAATACATTAATGGTGTTAGCCGAGAATACGCTGAAAAGAATATTCCTCCTCCTAGCAATAAAATAACCAATGGAGTTGCCCATAATGCACCTGCAATTGTGGACATTAAATCATCTATCATATTATAAAAATTCATTCTGAACCTTTTTATTTTTCATACATTATAGTGAAATTCTCTTTCAATTACTTTCATAATTTAATGATAAAGAAACTAGATCAATATCTCATAAAAAGATTTTGGTTAGTACTAAGCTTATCAATTATTGGATTTATATCGATTTTTATTATTGTTGATTTAATTGAAAATATAGATAGGTTTATGGATAACCATGTCCCTGTAAATATAATAATAAAATACTATATTTACACATTACCATGGTTTATCAATATTGGGCTCCCTATGTCTGTTTTAATTTCAACAGTATTTAGTTTTGGAACTATTGTAAAAGATAATGAATGGACTGCAATGAAAGCTTCTGGAATCAGTTTATACAGAATTACAATTCCATTAATATTAAGCGGTATTTTTATTTCAGCTTGTTCATTCTTTCTAGATAATAAGCTAGTATCGTATGGAAATGAAAAAAGATTTGAAATAGATAGGGATTATGTAAAAAGAAAATCGAGACATAAAACTAAAAATATTCTTAAAAATGTTTTACTACAAAAAAATATCTCTAAAAACATCGTTCTAGAAAAATATTTTATCAAAGATTTTAAAGGCTTAAACCTAACTCTTATTGATCTTAAAAAATCAACAATAGTCAGGAGAATAGATAGTAAAAAAATTATTTGGAATAAGGACTCTCTTAAATGGAAATTAAATGATTATTCAATTAGAAATTTCAATAAAAGTGGTATTGAAACAAATACCATTATTAACAAAGAAGATAGTCTAATATCATTAGGATTTGAGCCATCTGAAATTCAACAACAAGCAAAAAAACCAGATGAATTAGATTATTATCAATTAACTAACTTAATTGTTAAGTTAAAAGAAAATAGTATTGATACGATTAGATGGGAAGTCGCCCGCTACATGAAAATATCATTTGCTTTTACAAATTTAGTAGTCGTCCTATTTGGGATACCATTGACAGTTTTTAAAACAAAGAATAGTCTTTCATTTGGAATAGGAACCAGTGTTTTAGTTATTTTTTGTTATTATGCTTTTATTAAGTTTGGACAAACACTTGGATATAATGGTGTTCTAATTCCTGTAATATCTGCATGGCTAGGCAATATAATTTTTACTATTTGTGGTTTATTACTTCTTTTAAAAGCAAAAACATAATTCTTATTTTAAATTATTTTTTGGGTAAAGGACCTTTTAAATNGTTNTCCTCACTTTCGATATTTTTTTCACGCCCTATAAATGTTGCTCCAATTGAAAAATTAAAACCTTTCATTGTATTCAACCATATACCATTTCTAAATGCGAAACCAAAGTCAAACATTACTGGACCTTTTTTAACACCAAAACCCATGCCTAATTCTTGATTTCCTGATCCTCCCCATGCAAATCCAAGTCTCATAGGAACCATTGGAACTTGACGCCACTCAACTCCTAATGACCATTTCCATAACTTCTGAGCATAATATTTATTTTCAAAACCAGCAACTAAATCAGATGCAAATAAAACNTTGTCCATTTCNTTAGATACACCCATTCGAAATGTAGCAGGATATCTAGTTTCAAAAACGGGTCTACTTCCATCTTTAAGAGTATCCACAAAAAAAATCGTTTCTGTTGTAAATAATGAATCACTGCCTAATTTATCAGCGCGTATTGTATCAATATTAAATGTATACCTAATTGATTCATTTAAGTCTAAAGTATCTCCTCCAAATGCAAACGGATAAAATTTCGAAGTAAGAGGGTTCAAACTTTTTCTTTCATCAGTTCCACCACTTTTATTCCAAGTAATAGTTCCAATAATATTGATAATAGAAACTCCAAACTTCCATCCATTATTTGGTCTTGATACGACTCCTACATCCATAGCAAAACCACTACCACCAACTCCTTGCCTAATTAAAAAGTCTCCTTTTCCAAAAATACCAGTATCTTCAGTTTTGAGATACGCTTCAGTTGAATCATCATCAATCCCTAGATAGAAAAGTCCTTGAAGATATTTTGCAGTGACTCCCCATGAAAGATTTTTAAATGGAATTCCAAATGAAAAACCATACTCATTTAATCCTGCAATTTCATAATTNAGATCTAAGTTTAATTTTGGCTTTGCNTCATTTCCATAAAAAAANAGTTCTAGGATNCCAATTGGTAAGCGATAATTTTGGAGTANTACATTATTAGCTGAAAAAGCAATATTTCCNTTTGAAATATTTAAAAAAGGTAACGGCATATGACTATCCACAAAAAAGGATAAACCGTTTGTTCTATTCAGCTCATCAAACATAGCATCTTTGTCAGACCTACTTAATGTATCNCCACTATATGAAGCTATATTTTCAATAGAAAAGAAGTTTCCTAANATTCCAACATCTAACCCNAANGCTTGAATTGTAAGTGGCTTATTTTGTTGAAGGCCTATAGCTCCNGGGTTGTATCCNACACAAAATGCACCTTCTGCAATAGTAGTATATGCTCCNGCCATNGCAACTACTCTAGGNTCTCTTTTAGATTGCCCATTNANTNTGCTTANAATTAATGAAAGTAATATNAATACTTTTATCTTCANTTNCTGTTTTTNAATGNNANNTTTGTTTTCTTTTGTTTAAGGTTGTTNATTCTTGAGGNANTTAAAATATCAAAAAAATGTCCATTAATATCACAGGTTGTTCCAGAAATAATCTTTATACGAATNGAATCTTGGGCACCTATTGTTGATAAATCTAATGAATAAGTACCCGTATTTTCTATTCCTGAAGCTATTTCAACCCAATCATCAGAGAGGGTACAATATTTCTTTTTATAACGCAAAGAATCTTGACCAATTGAATAATATAAATCTACAATTTCAGAACTTTCCCCAAATGTCTCCCATTGAATTTCTATGTTCTCGTTACTAAAAAAACTTTGACCACCATTAGGGTATGTCAATACTAATTCATTTTCTGCGACCCCAAAAGCAATACTACTACTNAGTTTTAATGTTAAATAAGAAATTATATTTAGAGAGTCTTCTTGAGTCATATAAACCCCTTTCCCTTCTGTACCAGGTAAAAAGAACCTCGGCATAGTAAAATGAGAACCTGGATCTGTCATCAAAAAAAGTTGTGATGAGTCTATAGTACTNGGGAAATCTATAGATATGCCCTGTTCTTTAACCATTCCTTCTGGAAAATAAATATAGGTTGTATCATATGCTACAGTATCTAATGCAGTAGAGTCATTATCTCCACCAACCGTAACTGGAACAATTACAGAATCACGAGCAACTTCGTTTTCTCCAAAGTATTCTTCAGGAGTTGGTAATTCAAATTGAAATAATGTGTCAACATANGAAAAAATTGTATCTGTTCCTGAACCATTATTTTTGATAATATATGGTAAACCATCCATACAATCTGAATAATCAGTCATTACATTAAAAATATAAATATCTCCACTATCAGGAGATAATTGATCACATCCTCTAATTATATAAAGACTATCCGAAGAATTCATCCAAGGAATTACTGTTAAGAGAGAATCTCGAAAAATATTTAATTGCTCTTGAGTNGAATTTGTTGGAAATAATGAATCATTACTCATAAGCACTGCAACATTAGCACCAAAAGGTAATGCATTTTCAATAGTTGTTACTAAACTTGAGCTGATAAGACCATTTCTAATTTTAAAACGAGTTTCATAATCAAATGGTTCTATTTCTGTTGCTTTCCCTCCCATAAATGTCATGGGCTCTAAAATTAAAGAGAACGGAATAGTCACTTTATATCCACCTTGCATACCCACACCAGATGTTAACTCACCTCTTCCCTCTACTTTAACTGTGGGATTAATCAATAGTTCAGTTGGGTTTGAGGCTAGCAAATCTATTATGGAGGCGCAAGTTGANCAAGGTTCAGTAGTTACAGGTCCATAAGTNGGTNTNTCTGAAGTACTNGGATCATAAATAGTAATAGTAGTACCGTTCTTATCCAAACCTACAATAGTTTTAGCATAAACTGATGTATCTATTAAATCNCCTGGGGGAAAAAATGGTATTCCTAAAGTATCTATATTTACAGGCATAAATGTAGAATCTCCAAGTGAATTTATACCCTTAAAGTCCATATTCATTTTAATTGGTAATCGTATATTATTATCAAAAATTAGTTCAAATTTTGCTTCATCGGGTATAGCACCAGTTAACCCAGGTGGAAATTCTTGAGCAGTAGGATCTGTAGGCATCTCCATCGTTAAATCAGCTTTGATAATTGAGAACTCCAAAGTTTGAAGTTGCATATTCATAGTAAATTCACCTAATGGCGATCCATCTAAAGGCAGATCAAATAAGCCTCTTTCAACGATCATTTGAAGCTCAAGATCAAAAGTTGTGAATGGTTCATATGGGACACCATTTTCATCTACATCTCCCGTACTTTGAAGAGTATACCCTCTTAGATCAATAGGGTCATTTATTGGGTTTAAACTAGCATTCAATGTACTATCGATTCTTACAAGTCTTTTTCCGCTTCCGATTGGAGGAACAAAATTCTTGAAATCCAAAACAAAGTTTAAATCAAATGGAAAAGAGCTGTATAGATTTGTGATATATAATTGATTTGCTGTGCCGGTTGTTTTTAACTGATTTTGATAAATTTCCATTTTTGTAATTCCAGATTCTGCCATATCCATCTCAGGTAATTCTACAGGTTCCATTTCGATTCCATCTAATAAATTTATACTATTGGTACGAACTCTTAATGTTTCAAATCCTGCTAATTTGAATGATAATAAAAAACCTATTGAAGGAGATCCTACAGGTATAGTAACATAGGGTTCTGTTGCAAGAGGCAGTTTAAAATTAGTCCCCATCCGCAAGAACCCTCTTAAAAGTTTTCCTGAGAGCTCAGTTGATGTTTCGTAAATCTCACCATTTTCGAGATCTATACCATCATAACCATGATTGGCTAAGTAAACTGTATCTTGAAAAGTATTCAGTGATGGATCTGTTTCTATTTCTGAATTTGCAGTAGTTACATATGAATAGACTTGTTCTAAAGGAGTTGGAATATTATTATTACTAAATCGTGTAGAAAAAATACTATTTATAGGATCTTCTTTAATTAAAAGTCCAATAACCTCATCAATTAACGCAGGTTCTTCTGGCAAAGGTATATCATTAAAACCTAGGTTAATGGTTTGACTTACTAAACTAAAGAGAGTGTCCAAAACTGAATTAATTGGTTCTACAATATAAGTATTATAATTCTCCCTAGTCATAGTTCTAATTGAATCATTTGGAAATTTGAAAAATTTTCCAAGTGTATCTCCAGTCACAGTATCAGTAAGACAAATTATTGTAGTATCTATTAATCCTGGAGCAATTTCTGTATATATGGTCGTACATGCCTTTGCAGTATCTTGATATGCTAATACTCCTTCTGCAACCATTAAAATAGTTGTATCAATAGAAGGAAATTCAGGATCAATATCAACACTTATCCCAGGTATTTCACCTGTTTCTACTGGCATATCTAGACCTAGCGGAATTGATGGTAATGATGGTAGCGTAGTTTTTGGCATCAAACCCTCTTGAATAATTTCAAACCCTAAGGAATCCTCTCTTTTAAAAATTCCATTGGTNCTGTCTGAAATATCAGACATATAATATGTTGTTTGAACAAGAGGAATCTTTAAATCAACATTCCAAACTGGAGGCACAAATTTTTCAGGTAAATCAAAATCGCAAGATGTAAAAACAGTTAAAATACTGCTATATAATAGATATTGAATTACTATTTTAAAACGAGACAATCGATTATTTCTCAATTATACCACCATTTAATGTCAATAGTTTGGAACTCCGCTTCTGAATTTGTAGATTAATTTTGATATATACAAAAACAAAAAAACCCACTAAAAAGCAGGTTTTTTTGTTTTTTCAATTGTTTTTTATATCAATATCTATAACTATCAGATTTAAATGGTCCAGTTTTTGAAACACCAATATAAGAAGCCTGCTCGTCGGTTAGAACTGTTAAAGTCGCGCCTAAATGATCAAGATGTAACCTAGCAACTTCTTCATCAAGCTCTTTCGGCAAAACATAAACTCCAATTTCGGGTGACTCTTTTGCAAGAGCTATTTGGGCTAAAACTTGATTTGTAAATGAATTAGACATAACAAAACTTGGATGACCTGTTGAACAACCTAAATTAACAAGNCGACCTTCTGCTAACATANAAATTTGATTCCCTTTTGGAAACGTATAGCAATCTAATTGAGGTTTTATTTCCTTTCTTTCAACATTAGGATCTTGATTTAATGCATTTACTTGTATTTCATTATCAAAATGACCAATATTACAAACTATAGCTTGATCCCTCATTTCATACATGTGCTCTTTGGTNATNACATCNTTATTNCCGGTAGTTGTAACAAATATGTGTCCTTCATTTAAAACACTTTCAATTGTAGAGACTTGATACCCTTCCATGGCAGCTTGGAGGGCGCAGATAGGATCAATTTCTGTGACAATAACTCTGGCTCCAAATCCTCTCATAGATTGAGCACAGCCTCTTCCAACATCTCCATAGCCACAAACTACAACTGTCTTACCTGCAACCATAACATCAGTCGCTCTTTTTATACCATCAGCAAGAGATTCTCTACAACCATAAATATTNTCAAATTTTGATTTAGTAACTGAATCATTAACATTATAAGCCGGGAATAGTAATTCTCCTTCTTTTTCCATTTGAACTAATCTCAAAACACCGGTTGTTGTTTCCTCAGATACTCCGATAATATTTTCCGCAACATTGTGCCAATGATTTGGATTTTTTTCTAATACTTCTCTAAGCAGTTCTTCAATAATTTGTTCTTCTTCAATTTCTGTAGTGATCTCTGGTACTTTACCATGTTTATTAAAATAATTTTCTAATTGGTAGCCTTTATGTATGAGTAGTGTTGCGTCTCCACCATCATCTACTATCAAATCTGGTCCACCACCATCAGGAAAGGTCAGTGCCTGTAGTGTGCACCACCAATATTCCTTCAGGCTCTCTCCTTTCCATGCAAAAACAGGGACACCAGACTTTGCAATCGCAGCTGCAGCATGATCTTGAGTAGAAAATATATTACAACTAGCCCACCTTACATCCGCACCTAGTTCTACAAGAGTTTCTATTAAGATTGCAGTTTCAACTGTCATATGCAATGAACCTGTTAATTTTTTACCTTTTAACGGTTTATCGGGTCCATATTTTGATCGTGTCACCATCAAACCTGGCATTTCTTTTTCAGAGATAGAAAGGGCATCTCTACCTAAATCTGCTAATTCAATATTTTTTATTTTGTAAGGTAAATTTTCAGTTATCTGTTTTAATTTCATAATCTTTTTTAATTCCTCTTTAAATTTTTAATTGAAGTTGGTCAATCATATCTGTTTTTTCCCAAGTAAACTGTGAAAGCTCTCTACCAAAATGACCATATGCTGCCGTTTCTCTATACCTTGGTTTTTTAAGATCTAAATGTTGAACAATTTCGCCTGGGCGGATAGGAAAAACTGACCTTGCAATTTCAGTTAGTTTCTCATCATTAACCTTACCCGTATTAAAACTTTTTACGTAAAATGATGTAGGCTCCGCTACTCCTATACTATATGATAACTGGACTTCACATCTGTCAGCTAATTCAGATGCAACTATATTTTTAGCAATATAACGAGCCATATAAGTAGCACTTCTATCTACTTTAGAAGGATCTTTACCCGAAAAGGCACCTCCTCCATGTGGTGCGTAACCACCATAAGTATCAACTATAATTTTTCTTCCAGTTAATCCAGTATCT
>NZIX01000032.1 GCA_002691785.1 Fidelibacterota bacterium
AATTTGTAGCCCATTACTATGAACTTAAAACTAGGAGTTTCTAATGGAACCTATTTCAAAAAACTTTGATACCTTACAAATACATGCTGGCCAGGAACCTGATGCCGGAACCAATGCGAGAGCTGTACCTATTTTTGCATCAACCTCTTTTACTTTCAACGATACTGACCATGCAGCGAACCTGTTTGCTTTAAAAGAATTTGGAAATATCTATTCTAGAATTATGAATCCAACTACTGATGTTTTCGAAAAAAGGGTTGCGGCTTTAGAAGGTGGCGTTGCAGCAGTTGCAACAGCAAGCGGACAAGCAGCACAATTCTTAGCCATTCAAACTATTGCAAAGGCCGGTGATAATATCATTTCTTCTAGTTATATATATGGAGGAACCTATAATCAATTTAAAGTAGCCTTACCTCGTTTAGGAATAAATGTTAAGTTTGCAGATGGAGACAGCCCAGACTCTTTTGAATCATTAATTGATGATAACACAAAGGCTCTCTATGTAGAAAGTATTGGAAATCCTCAATATAATGTTCCTGACTTTAATAAATTATCAAAGATTGCCCAGAATCATGGCATCCCTCTAATTGTTGATAATACTTTTGGAATGGCTGGTTACGTATGTAAACCTATTGATCATGGTGCTGACATAGTAGTATCATCATCAACAAAGTGGATTGGAGGTCATGGAAATACTATTGGAGGCATCATAATTGATTCAGGNAACTTCCCATGGAATAATGGNAATTTTCCNGAATTCACNTCACCATCACCTGGNTATCATGGNCTTAATTTTTGGGAAGCTTTTGGTCCTGATGGTGCGCTTGGNGCCAATNTNGCNTTTATTATTAGAGCACGAGTAGANGGTCTTAGAGATTTCGGACCTGCGCAAAANCCATTTGGCTCCTTTTTNTTGCTGCAAGGATTAGAGACTCTATCTCTAAGAGCTCAAAGACATGTTGAAAATACATTAGAACTTTCTAATTGGTTAAAAAAGAATAATAATGTAGAGTGGGTTAATTATCCAGGACTTGAAGAACATGATTCCCATAAATTCGCTAAGCAATATTTAACAAATGGTTTTGGAGGAGTACTTTCATTTGGAATAAAGGGTGGTTTAAAAAGTGGCGAAACCTTTATTAATAAAGTCAAATTAGCAAGTCATTTAGCGAATGTTGGCGATGCAAAAACTTTAGTAATACATCCAGCTTCTACTACTCATCAACAATTAAATGAAGCAGAAAAGAAGTCATCTGGTGTTAGCGATGATCTAATTAGAGTATCTGTTGGTTTAGAAAACATTGATGATATTAAAGCAGATTTTGAACAAGCATTTATTAATATCTAGCTCTTCTCTCTTGATTCAGATCTTTTGATGTCTATCAACATTGCAGTACTCAACTTAATGCCCAATAAAGTTGAGACAGAAAGACATTTAAAAAGTAAAATATGCAGTCTTGATAAAAAATTAAAATTTACATTTATCAAGACTGCTACTTATGTTTCGAAAAACACTGACTCTAAATATTTAAATAACCACTATAAAGAGCTTAATGAAATAAAAAATCAAAAATTTGATGCTTTTGTGTGTACAGGTGCTCCATTAGAAAAATTACCTTTTGAATCCGTTATTTATTGGAAAGAATTGAAAGAGATATTTAACTGGGCTAGGAAAAAAACTTTTTCCTCATATTTTATATGTTGGGGAGCTCAAGCAGCTCTTTATCATCATTATGGTATCGATAAATACCTAATGAGAGAGAAAGTTTCTGGAGTGTTTTTTCAAAAAAAACATTCTCAAATAGATCCTCTGACAGAAAAACTACCAAAAAATATTCCAGTCCCCGTATCAAGATATGCAAGCATAAAAGAGTCTGATTTATTGAAATTTAAAGAACTTGAACTAATTTTTGGGTCTAAAGATTCAGGACCTTGTTTAGTGGTAAATAAAAAAAACAATGAATATTATAATTTCAATCATTTCGAGTACGCTTACGATACCCTTAGAAATGAATACTTAAGAGATCTAAAAGTCGATTCAAAAACACAAATACCTACTAATTATTTTCCAAATAATGACCCTGAAAATGATCCAATAGACTGTTGGATGGATAATAGTAAATTATTTTTTAATAATTGGGTTAATCTAATTTCAATAAATAAAAAAGAAAAATGATAATTTTAAAATTTGGTGGCTCTTCTATAAAAGATTCATCGCATATAAAGAACGTTTATTCAATCATTCATCCAAGGGTCAAAAATGACAATATAGCAGTTGTCTTTTCAGCCATGGGAGGAATCACCAATAAACTTATTAAACTTGCAGAGAAAGCTAAAAATGGGGAAGATTATGATTTTGATTTAAATAGTATTAAAAGTATACATCAGAACTGTATAAATGAATTAGAGTTAATTGGAACATCTGTAAAGCTTGATAAATGCTTCAAAAATCTCAAAATCGATCTATCTGCTATTTTCAAGAAAAATCACTTATCAAATAAATTAATCGATAAAGTTTTATCCTATGGTGAAATCCTTTCAACCATTATCATTGTGGATTATCTAAACTTCCAAAATATACCCTCTGAACAATTAATTACTAATAATATAATAATTACTGATAACAATTTTGGAAATGCCTATGTACATTTTCAAAAATCATTTAACAAAATTAAAAATTATTTTAAAGAGCACAAAAAAACTCAAATTATTACAGGTTTCATTGGTTCAACAGAAGAGGGAGAAATAACAACACTTGGTAGAAATGGGTCTGACTATACAGCCACATTATTTGGTACTGCTCTTAATGCAAATTCAATTGAAATATGGAGCGACGTAGATGGCGTTTTATCCACAAATCCAAATTTTACAAAAGAAGCAAGAGCTATTCCTTATTTAACCTATGAAGAAGCTATGGAACTAGCTCATGCTGGAGCAGAAATTCTTTTCCCACCATCTATCATACCTGTACTCTATAAAAATATACCCATTAAAATTAAAAATACACTTAATCCAAAACATCCTGGAACAGTAATCATCAATAAAAAGAAATCAAGTGATTCTATTGTTGGAATATCCTCTTTAACTAAAATATCACTTATCAGACTTCAAGGAGCTGGGTTAATTGATAGAAAAGGTACTATCGGAAGAATTTTTTCATCACTGGCTAAGGCAAATATTAACATCAAGCTAATTTCTCAAACTTTTAGTGAACATTCTATCTGTTTTGCAATTAATCCAAAATGGAATGAAAAAGCGATTTATACACTTGAAAATGAATTTTCATTTGAATTAAAAAACAGATATATGGATGAAGTTATCATTGAAAATAATTTATCAATGATAGCTGTGGTTGGTGAAGGTATGCGTGATAGACCAGGTACCTCTGGAAAAGTTTTTAGTATTCTTGGAAAAGCAGGAGTCAATATTATTGCCATTACCCAGGTAAATTCTCAATTAAATATTTCATTTATTGTAAAAAATAGTGATGTTAAGCTTGCTATTAAAGCTCTACACAATGAGTTAATCATAAATGCAGATAAACAGAATATTTTTTTAGTTGGATTTGGACTAGTTGGTAAAAGCCTAATTGATATTATNAAAGATAATAGTATGATTAATCTTTGTGGTGTCATGAACAGTAAAAAGATGCTCCTCGATAATTATGGTTTAAAAACTGATAGTTTAAAAGAGAAACTTTCAAATGGTATTGACCGGGACCTAAATCGATTTATTAATGTGGCTAATTCAACCCCAAAATCAATATTAGTTGATGTTACATCATCAGAAGAGATAGCAAACCTAACCCCTGACTTAATTCAAAGAGGGATTTCGGTTGTCACTGCCAGTAAATTAGCAAATTCAAAAAGCCAAAATTTCTATAATTCATTGAGAAAAAACACTCCAAATAAAAAAGGATTTTTTAAATATGGTGCAAATGTTGGCGCTGGGCTACCAATTATTGAAACTCTACAAAATTTAATAGCAACAGGTGATGAGATTATTAAAATTGAAGGTATCATGTCAGGGACGCTNAGCTTTTTATTTAGCCAATTTGATGGATCTATTCCATTTAGTAAATTAGTATCACAAGCAAGAAAAAATGGATTTACTGAACCTGATCCTNGAGATGACTTAAATGGAGTTGATGTAGCCAGGAAAATTCTTATTTTAGCAAGAGAGACTAAAGCTAGTTTAGAATTAGAAGATATCCCAATAGAAAGCTTAATCCCTAAAAGCTTAGATGATAATCTTTCAATAGAAGATTTTCTAATTAAATTTTCTGAATTTGATAATGATTTTTTTATTAAATATCAAAAAGCAAACAAAGGAAATAAAGTTTTAAGATATATTGCAAGTTGGGATGGAAAAAATGCAACAGTAGGTCTAAAGTCTGTTGGTAAAGATAATCCATTCTATAACCAATCTGGCAGAGAAAACTTTATTGTATTTAAAACCAAAAGATATCATGATATACCATTAGTCATTAAAGGTCATGGCGCTGGAGCTGAAGTCACAGCTGCAGCGGTATTAGGGGATATAATAAGTTGCAAAAATTAGATCATAAAATAAAAGTAAGTATCTTAGGTGCAACCGGAATGGTTGGTCAAAGATTCATTTTATTACTAAATAATCATCCTTGGTTTGAAGTTGTTGATATTGCCGCATCAGAAAATTCTGCAAATAAATCATATAAAAATGCTGTACAGAGTAAATGGGTAATGGATGACCCTATCCCCGAAAATATTAAAAATCTCAACCTGAGAAGCGTTGAAAATTTTAATTCTATACCAAAAGAAGTAAAAATAGTTTTCTCTGCGGTTGACCTATCAGATAAAGAAAAAACTCGTATGTTTGAGTTTAAATATGCAAAAAAGGGCTATGCTGTAATTTCAACAAGCTCTGCTAACAGAGAAAGTGATGATGTTCCAATGCTTATCCCTGAAATTAATCATGAACATTTAGATATTCTCAAAGTCCAACAAAAAAATCATCATCTACCAAATTCTGGGTTTGTAGTTGTAAAACCTAATTGCTCCATACAATCTTATATTTTTGTTTTAGATGCACTGAAAAAAGCAAATTATCCAATAGATAAAGTTCAAGTGACAACCTTACAAGCTTTATCAGGAGCTGGTTATCAAGCCTTGAGTAACACCAAATTTAAAAATAATGTTGTTCCTTTCATTAATGGAGAAGAAGAAAAAACAGAAGCAGAACCCACTAAAATTTTTGGAGCAATTAAAGGTAATAAAATTATAAATAATGTTAATCTCAAGATAAACGCTACTTGTACGAGGGTTCCTATAATTGATGGTCACACTGCAGTTGTGAGTATTAGTTTTTCTAAAAACAAACCATCAATTATTGATTTTAAAGAAATATTAAGATCCTACATTTCTTTACCCCAAAATTTAAATTTACCCTCTGCACCCATAAAACCAATTCATATTTTAGATGATAAGGATAGACCGCAACCTAAATTAGATTTAAAGAATGATAAAGGAATGGCTTTATCAATTGGACGAATTCAAAAAGACTTGTTTTTTGATTTACGATTTGTAGGTTTATCTCACAATACTTTGAGAGGTGCCGCAGGAGGAGCAATTCTTAATGCAGAGCTTTTAGTTGAAAAAGATTATATTTCCTCAAAAAATTAAAACATCACTTGCCAAGTAAATCGTTTAAATAGTGCTCCGTTTCCTTTAATGAATTATTATTTTTTATCATATTTTGAATAATAGCAGAACCAACAACTGCTCCATCTGAGTATTTGTTAAACCATATTACATCTTTCCGATTACTTATTCCAAAGCCTACAATGAAAGGAGCTTTACTGTGTTTTTTAACTCTTTTTAGATATGATTTTAGTTCATCTTTTCGGGTTAACTTATTTCCCGTTATTCCTAAAATACTAACTGCATAAATTAAGTTATCAGCCATTATGGATATTTCTTCTATTCTTTTATTTGAAGTATTTGGTGCAACAAGTAAAATCGGGGAGATTCCTAGAGCACGTGATTTTGAACAAAATAATTCTGCCTCATCATAGGGTAAATCTGGCAAAATCACCCCGTCAATACCAACTTGAGAACATCTATCAAGAAATTTATCAACACCAAAATTCATTATAGGGTTAATGTAACTAAATAAGCTTATTGGAATTTCTGTTTTTGACCTTATCTCTTTTATCTGTTCAAAGATTAAATTAATGGATATTCCATTTCTTAAAGCAACCTCACTTGATCTTTGAATAATTGGTCCATCTGCTTGAGGATCTGAAAAGGGAACCCCAATTTCAATCATGTGACAACCTACTTTTTTAGCTAAAATAGCTAAACCAATTAAACTATTAATTTTTGGATATCCTGCTGTAAAAAACGGCATCAATTTTTCTTCTGACTTTTTAAATAATTTTTCTATTCGATTCATTTTATTGATTCACTTTTAAAGATTATATCGAGATCTTTATCACCTCTTCCTGATAAACATAAAATTATATTTTCTCCCTTTTTTATACCCGAATTTGATTGTTGTAAATACGCAATTGCATGAGATGTTTCTAAGGCAGGGATAATTCCTTCTCTATCAGATAACCATTTAAAAGCTCTTAAAGCTTCTTTATCGGTAGCAGATTTATATTGAACTCGTTTGATATCTTTCAAATAACTATGCTCAGGTCCCACTCCGGGATAATCTAAGCCTGCTGAAATTGAATGAGGTAATAGTATTTGTCCTTCTTTATTCTGTATTAAATAGCTTGCTGAACCATGGAGCACACCATAACTCCCTTTAGTTAAAGTTGCAGCATGTTTAACAGTGTCAAGCCCCTCTCCTGCAGCCTCAATACCAATTATTTTTACAGGATCTTCAATAAATGGGAAAAAAAGTCCTATTGCATTTGAGCCACCGCCAACACAAGCAACCAAACGGTCAGGATAATCATATTGGGTTTGATTCTTAAATTGCTTTTTTGCTTCGATGCCAATTACCGATTGAAAATCTCTAACTATCATNGGATATGGATGAGGACCCACTGCTGAACCTATCAAGTAATATGTTGAATCTACATTAGAAACCCAGTCTCTGATGGCTTCATTTGTCGCATCTTTTAAAGTTCTACTTCCTGACTTTGCTGAAATAATTTCAGCACCTAATAATTTCATTCTATATACATTAAATTTTTGGCGCTTTATATCTGTTTCACCCATATAAATAACACATTTTAAATCTAATTGNGCACAGACTGTCGCGGTTGCAACACCATGTTGTCCTGCACCTGTTTCAGCAATAATACGTTTTTTCCCCATACGTTTTGCTAATAAAATTTGTCCTAATGCACTATTTAGTTTATGAGCTCCAGTATGTAATAAATCCTCTCTTTTTAAATAAAGCCGAAACCCTAGTTCTTTTGATATATTTGAAGCAAAATATAGAGGTGTTTCTCTACCACCAAAGTTTTTTAATAAACTATTTAATTCCAAAGAAAAACTAGAGTCTTCTTTAGATTTATTATATTCTTTTTCAAGTATTTTAAGTGCAGGGATTAAAGTTTCAGGAACGTATTTACCCCCATATTTATCGAAATGCCCCTTGCCATCGGGCATATCATATTNATAATTTGTTTTNTTCAAACTTATATCCTCTATTTTGAGTTGATTTTAATTTTAAAAATAAACGTTTTATCTTAGAATGATCTTTTAATCCTGGTTCTAGTTCAACGCCACTACTTATATCTATTGCCATCGGCTGAACTATTTTGATTGCCTCTAGGACATTATTCAGGTTTAACCCTCCAGATAATATAAAGGGTATTTTGTGTGTGTTTTTAATTAAGGACCAATCAAAAGTATGACCAGTTCCACCATGCGAATCTTTTGAAAATGAATCAAAAAGAAAAGCACTGACATTATTATAATTATTTAGATTTGAAAAACTTTTA
Source organism: Fidelibacterota bacterium (assembly GCA_002691785.1). Classification (GTDB taxonomy): domain Bacteria; phylum Fidelibacterota; class Marinisomatia; order Marinisomatales; family UBA1611. The sequence goes on from NZIX01000032.1 coordinate 7,943, forward strand.
AAATTTTTNATTCGAAATGCTTTGATGATTGGCACTTGAAACTGTTCACAAAATTTAGGACTTTCATCGCCATGTAATTGGATAATATCTAATTTAGTAATTTTAATCGCTTCTGAGATAAATTTTGTATCATGATCAACAAAAACACCCACTTTGATAATATTTTTAGATAAGTTGTCTGAAATATATTTTGATCTATTTAAACTAATATATCTAGGACTTTTTTTATAAAAAATATATCCAATAGCTGAAGCCCCATTTTCTGCCGCAAAATTAGCATCTTCTAATCTTGTTATTCCACAAATCTTCGTTGTTATCATAGAGCTAACTCTTTAATAATCTTCTCTAGAGCACCACCCGGATTTTTATTCTTCATTAAACTTGTTCCAATGAGTGCTGCATCAAAACCTAAATCTCTTACATATTTAACATCATCTCCNGAACTGAGACCACTTTCTGCAACCTTTATAGATTGGGTGGGNAGATAAGGGATGGATTTTTTAAATATATTCAAATCCGTTATCATAGTTTTTAAATCTCTAGAATTAATACCGATAATTCGGGGAACAATTTCTTTAATATATTTAATGTTTTCTAAANCATGAAACTCTAGCAAATATTCTAATCCAATTTTATCAGCATAGTTTATTAGTAATTTGAGTTCATTTAATTTCATAGCATCATGTATTAGCAAGATTGCGTCGGCTTTATGAACAAAAGAATCATAAATTTGACTTTTATCTATAATAAAATCTTTTCTTAATACGGGAATTGAAACAACAGATCGTACTTTATTTAATAAATCAATATTTCCTCCAAAAAATTGATTATCTGTTAAATATGATATTGCAGATGCTCCTGCCGATTCATAGTCCTTTGCAATTTGTAGATGGTTTACATTATCCGCTATTTCTCCTTCACTCGGTGACTTTGTTTTAATCTCGGCAATTATTGAAAATTTACTATCACTTAATGCGTTTTCCAGACTTCTAACTTGAAAGTTATTATCCATTTTGAAAGTTTTTACATTACTTTCCTCTACCTCTTCACGTTTAACTTTTAAAATTTTATCAAGCGTATTCATTTAATTAGTTTATTCATTACATTTTTTGCCTTGCCACTATCTACAACTTTTTTGGCTATTTCATAGCCTTCTTCAATATTTGAAGCCATTCCTCCTACTAAAATTCCTGCAGCTGCATTTAATAGCACGATGTCTCTCTTTGGTCCATTATTTCCATTCATTATAGATTTTATGATTGTTGCATTTTGGGTTGGATCTCCACCTTTAAGATCATTTATTTTTGCAACATCAATCCCTAATGATAACGGATCAAATTCAAATGTTTTTATGTTATTACCTTTTGTTAATTGGCTTATTTTAGTTTTTGTTGTTGTTGTAATTTCATCAAGACCATCCAGTCCATGAAAGACCATTGCCTCTTTTGAACCTAGTTCTTTTAATACCTTTAATTGAATTTCTGTTAATTTTGGACTAAATATACCCATCGCTTGTGCTTTTACATTTGCAGGATTACATAGAGGACCTAAAATATTAAATACAGTTCTGATACCTAGGGATGTTCTAGGTTTAATTGCATGCTTCATAGCAGGATGATAATCTGGAGCAAAAAAGAACCCCAATCCTACTTCTTGAACATCTCGAATTGAATCATTGATATCCCTATTGATAGAAATACCCAAAGCTTGAAGGACATCAGCAGAACCTGACTTTGATGTCATGGATCTATTTCCATGTTTTGCAACATTTACACCCGATCCCGCAACCACAAAAGTGGCAGCCGTTGAAATATTAAAAGTACCTTTTGAATCTCCTCCTGTTCCACACATGTCAATTGCTGGAACATTTAATTTTACTGGAACCATTTTTTTTCTCATTGCCCTTGCAAAACCAGTTATTTCTTTTACGGTTTCCCCTTTGCATCTAAGAGCCGTTAGCATTCCAGATATTTGAATATCATCATAATCACCTGACATAATAGATATCATCATATTATAGGCTTCTTTTTCGGTTAGATCTATTTTATTAACTAACTTTTCTAATAAATTATTCATTTTTTTACTCTTAAAAAGTTATGTATTATTTTATCACCAATCTTAGTTCCAATTGATTCCGGGTGAAATTGAACTCCGAACACAGAGTGAGTCTTATGCTGAATACTCATTACAGAACCATTCCTCAATGTTGATGTAATAATTAATTCAGATGGTAATGTTTTTAAATCAGAAATTAGAGAGTGATATCGTGTTGCAGAAAAACTTTTTTTTATACCATAATATAAAGCAGATTTTTTGGGATAGATCAATGATGTTTTCCCATGTATGATTTCTTTAGAATAAATTACGTTACCTCCATATGCGATTGTAATTGCCTGATGTCCGAGACACACTCCTAAGATTGGGATACTAGATCCATATTTTTTTATAACTTTAATTGATTTACCTGCGTTTTCTGGACGGCCAGGTCCTGGTGATATGATAATATGAGAAGGTTGCCAATTTTCAATATCTTTGATACTGAACTTATCATTTCTAACTACTTTAATATTATTATCATAGAGACCAACAGATTGAACTATGTTATATGTAAATGAATCATAATTATCTATAACGAGGATCATCTGACAAGTCCATCCTCTGCAAAATTTATCGCCTCCATTATAGCTCTAGCTTTGCTAAATGTCTCTTCGTATTCTAAATCTGGATTTGAATCATGGACAATACCAGCACCAGACTGAAAATGAATTTTTCCTTTTTTAATTATCATCGTCCTAATTGCAATGCATGTATTCAAATTATTTGAGAAATCAAAAATACCAATAGTGCCCGAATAAATACCTCTGGAACTATTTTCTAACTCATTTATAATTTCCATTGCCCTTATCTTTGGAGCACCGGTAACAGTACCAGCGGGAAAACTACTTTTTAATGCTTCAATAGCATCTATATTGATTGATAATTCACCTTCTACTAAGGAGACCAGGTGCATTACATGCGAATATTTTTCAACTAACATTTTTTCTAAGACTTTTACAGTTCCATATTTTGATACTTTCCCCACATCATTTCTGCCTAAATCTAGTAACATCAAATGTTCTGCATTTTCTTTTTCATTCTCGCGTAATTCAGTCTCAAATTTTAAATCTTCACTTTTAGTTTTTCCTCTAGGTTTGGTACCAGCAATGGGTCGGATTCTTACTTTATTGTTTTCAACTTTAACTAATAGCTCCGGTGAAGCCCCAACAATATCAAAATGCTTAAATTTCAAGTGGAACATGTATGGAGATGGATTAATGGATCTTAGAGCCCGATAGATTGAACACGGGTCAGCGTTTGACTCTCTTTCAAATCTTTGACTAATAACTATTTGAAATAATTCGCCCTTACGAATGTATTCTTTTGCCTTGATAACTGCAGATTTAAAATCAGAACGTTTAAAATTTGACTTTAATTCACTTTTTTTTTGATGCAAGGGTGTTTGGTATTCTATTTTTGAATGAAGCATCTCTCCAATGTCATCTATTTTTCTATGTGCTTTGTTAAATTGAGTATCGATAGATTCATTTTTGTTAATATTTAAATTTGATATTATCAAAGCAGTACCATTTGAATGATCAAATACTATCATTTCTTCAAACAAGAGAAATATAGAATCAGGAATATTTATATCTTCTCTCTTATGAACTGGAATATTTTCATACCAAGATATNGTTTCATAACCTAAGTAACCTACAAANCCGCCAGTAAAAGAAGGTATTTCATCAANCTTAGCAATATTATATTCTTTTAATACCTCNCTTAAAAAGTCTAATAATGGTTTTTTTACAATCTGANCNCTATCATTGCTTTTAAAAACAGTTTTTCCATTTAAGTGAGATAAAATACTTATAGGGTTTATACCCAAATATGAATAACGATTAAATTGATTTCCCTTCTCAACAGATTCAAATAAAAATGCATAATCAACTTGAGATGATAAATGAAGCCATGCAGATACAGGNGTTANCATATCAGCNAGAANNTTTTTATATACTGGTATTGTTTTATACTTTTTAGCAAGTTTCTTNNATNNGTNTAANGANAGCANNGTTTTATTCATATTATTTTNATTTTTATAAAAAAAAACCTCGAAAATTTTCGAGGTTTTAAATTTAATTTTTATATTTGAAATAAATCTATATAACCTCATATAGTATACTTCTCCAAAACCAAATAAGGTATTTCTTATAGACTATGTTCATATATAATTTTAAAATAAAAAATTTAATAGATCAAATAAAAAGTAGTTAGTTAACAAAAAAGTATACATTTTAAAGTTATTAAATTGTATACTATTACGTACACTTATTTCTTAATTTTTTAAATAATTATATATTAAATATTAATAAAGGAACTATTATGGCAAATAAATCTTCAAGCTCCAACCCTACAATCGCTGCATACAAACGCGCAGTTGAAATTTTAGGAATGAAAGAAAATATTGCAAAAGCTTTAGAAATGCCAGATAGAGAGTTAACGGTTGAAGTTCCATTTAAAATGGATAATGGTGAAGTGAATAGTGTAGTAGGTTACAGAGTACAACATAATAATACCAGAGGTCCTTTTAAAGGCGGTATTCGTTATCATCAACATGTTGATATCGAAGAAGTAAGAGCTTTAGCCACTTTAATGACTTGGAAAACTTCTTTGGTAGATATTCCTTATGGAGGAGGTAAAGGAGGTATTGCAATAGATCCAAATAAATTTAGTAAAAATGAACTTGAAAGAATTTCTCGTAAATTTTTCAATGCCATTGACCCTATTATAGGTCCAAACAAAGATATACCAGCTCCAGATGTAAATACAAATGCTCAAGTAATGAGTTGGTTTATGGATGAGTACAGTAAAAGTCATGGATATACTCCTGCAATTGTAACAGGTAAACCCATTGAATTAGGTGGTTCTTTAGGAAGAGAAGAAGCTACAGG
>NZIX01000033.1 GCA_002691785.1 Fidelibacterota bacterium
CAGATCTTTTTGATAAATATGAAAAATTAATAAAAAAAGGATAAATAGAATGAATAAAATTGAGCAAGTAACCAAAGAGTTTGTAAAAAAAGATATACCGGATTTTAGTTCTGGAGATACTATATCTGTTGAAGTAAAAGTTAAAGAAGGAAATAAAGAGAGACTTCAAAAATATGAAGGTGTCATTATTTCTCGTCATGGTAAAAAAGGTGTTGACGCTTCATTTACTGTTAGAAAAATATCAAATGGTATTGGAGTTGAGAGAATTTTTCCGTTACATTCACCCTTACTATCATCAATTAATGTATTAAGACGAGGTAAAGTTAGAAGAGCAAAATTAAATTATCTAAAAAATATAACGGGACTAAAAGCTGCAAGAATTGAAGAAAAAAGATAATCTTATTTTTTTCATCAAATCTATAAAAAAAGAACAGATCATGTAATTACAATAAAGATTTATTAAATAGAACTAAATTTAAAATAAATGTATCTAACAACCNTAAAAGATATNCCCTCNATAAATAANATTATTCAAGAAGTCAAAGGAANGGTNGATNTAAATGAAGANTACTTAAAATTTATNATTAAAGATTTAGTNAATGTAATTCGTGACCAAATAAAAAAANAAGATATCATATTAACAAAAAGTGAATTAAAAGCTTACCTGATAAANTCAGTTTTNAAAAAAACTAANCATAACCTAGTAAATATAATTAATGGTACNGGTATTGTTTTACACACAGGTTTTGGAAGGGCTCCATTTNATGCTTCTTCATTAAGAAGTATTTCTGATAGACTNGAGGGTTATACTAATTTAGAATTTGATTTAAAAACTGGTAAACGTGGTGATAGACAAAANCATATAGANGACCTTTTAAGCACTATTTGCGGNAGTGAATCAGCAATGGCNGTAAATAATAATGCTGGAGCAGTTATGTTNGCAATTAATGAACTTGCTCAAAATNGAGGTGAGGTAATTTGCTCTNGGGGGCAATTAGTTGAAATTGGCGGTTCTTTTAGGATCCCTGATATTATTAAAAAAAGTGATGCAAAATTGATTGAAGTTGGTACAACTAACCGAACTCATATTTATGATTATGAAAATGCAATAAACTCCAAAACAAAATTACTTTTACAAGTCCACACAAGNAATTATNTTGTTAAAGGCTATACAAAATCAGTGNAATTGTCAGAANTGGTAGAATTAGGAGAAAAATATCAAATNCCTGTAATGTCAGACTGGGGTAGTGGGACTCTTATAGATATGAATAATTATTTTAGATCAAATGAAATACCNATCAAAAAGATAATGAAAACAAGACCTAGNCTNATTACATTTTCAGGAGANAAATTAATAGGCGGTCCCCAATCAGGTCTTATTGTCGGCCANAGAAAGTATATTGAAATGTTAAANAAGAATACTTTATATCGGACATTGAGNTGTAATAAAATAACAATTGCTCTNTTNGAAGAAATATTAAGATCATTCAAAACAGATTCTTTCAAAAAGTANAATTTATCACTTGAGCTTTTAACAAGTTCGCAAANAGATTTAAAAAGAAAAGGGTTATTGATACTTGATTCATTGAAAAAACGGCAGGTTAAAAAATTAAATATAAAGTTAAAGGATTCTGAAGTAGAAGCTGGAAGTGGNTCACTTCCAGAGAAAAAAATTAAAAGTATGGCGTTTACGTTTAAATCTCAAAAATATAAAGCAGAACAATTAGCTTATTTTTTTAGAAATGCAGANTATCCCGTTGTAGGTTATATTTTAAATGATACTTTTNATNTTGATTTAAAAGCTATNATTCCAAATCAATTTCAAAAATTNGTTGAAACTATAAACAAATTNTGAAATGTCTCAAATTGTAGTTGGNACTGCNGGACATATAGATCATGGTAAGACATCTNTGGTTAAGTCNCTTACTGGTACCGATACTGATAGTTTAATNGAAGAAAAATCTAGAGGGCTNACTATTGATTTAGGTTTTGCGTATTTAAACAGTAAAGTTGCCATAATTGATGTACCGGGGCATGAAAAATTTATCAGAAATATGGTTGCAGGTGCATCAAGTATACACATNGGTCTTATAGTCNTTGCTGGCGATGATGGAGTAATGCCGCAAACTAGAGAACATTTAGACATACTTAAGCTACTTGGTGTATCAAAAGGTTTAGTTGTTTTAACAAAAATTGATAAAGTAAAAGATGAAGAGTGGCTTAAGCTTGTTGAAATGGACATTAAAGATTNATTAGACTCCATTGGTTTTAAATCTCTTTCAATCAGNAGAGTAAATAATCTAACTGGAGATGGTATTGATGCNGTAAGGGAAGATATTCTTTTTTTGGCAAAAAACTACTCATTTAAAATTAATGTAAATAGTTTTCGTTTATATGTTGATAGAGTTTTTTCTAAAGTTGGTTTTGGAACAGTTGTCACAGGAACTGTCCAGAGTGGTAATTTAACTGTAGGTGAAGAATTAGAAATTTTCCCTAATAGAATAAAAACTAAAGTAAGGGGTCTGCAATCTCATGGTGGCTCAATAAAAAATATTTCAATTGGACAAAGGGCAGCATTAAACCTAACAAATGTAAATAAAGGTGAAATAAAAAGAGGTGCGGTTCTTTCAACGCTAGATAGTTTAAACTTAACAAAAAAAATAATTTGTCATATTACCTTAGTTAAATCAACAAATTGGATAATAAAATCTAAGCAACGATTAAGATTTCATTTAGGTACAGGTGAATTTTTTGGAAGAGTAACTCCATGTAATTATTTTAAGATATCTAAAGGCNTTTCTGATAATGCAATTATAGAATTTGAAACTGATGTTACTGTTTTAATGAACGATAGAATTTTAATTAGATCATATTCTCCAATGGAAACAATTGCTGGAGGAATAGTTATCAATAATCATCCAATTGGAAATAATTCTAAGATGAGATTAAATGGAGGTAAAATTCCTCTCGATATTAAAAGAAGGTTTTACTATTTTGTTATTCTTAATTGGAGACATCCAAAATCAATTATTAGTTGGGGGAGTTACTTACTTCTTGATATAAAAACTATAAAAAAATGGGTAAAAAGTAACGACTTTCAAAAAACATATAACGGATTAATCTATTCAAAATTAAACTTAAAAAAAACTCAAGATAAAATTAGTTTATTTTTTAAAAAGCAATATAAATCTAATCCATATAGGCCTGTTTTAAATACAGAAACCATTGTTTCATCATTAAAAATAAGTAATAAATGGTTCGACTTTGTTATGAATAAATTAATTGATAATAATTTATTTACATNCCATAAAGGAGGTTTTTCAGTTACAGGTTATGAATTTGAACCAAGTAGGATGGATCAAAATGATCTTCAAAATATAAGAAAAGTATTTATTGAGTCTGGACTTTCTCCAATTTCATACAAACAGATATTATTGAATTTAAAAATTAAACCAAATCGTTTATCAGATCTTATTTACATTTTGGAAAATAAAGATGATATTAAGAATATCGGTAATAATATTTATATTTATACAAAATCATTNAATACTATANTAAATAAAATAAAATTATTTTACAAAAATAAAGAAACTATGTCAGTTGCTCAGTTTAAAGAAATCACAGATTTAAGTAGGAAAGGAGCTATTCCATTATTAGAATTTTTAGATAAAAATTTATATACAATTCGTTCCGAGAATGATCGAATTGCTGGTGAAACATTAAATGGTTAAAAAGAAAATCTCTGATACACCAGTAATGGTCCAGTTTAATAATATTAAATCTAAATACCCTGATACAATAGTCTTATTCAGAATGGGAGATTTTTATGAGACATTTGAGAATGATGCTTTGATAGCATCAAAAATATTAGGGATTGTACTTACTAAAAGATCAAATGGAAAATCTTCAAATGTTAACCTAGCAGGTTTTCCACATCATTCAATCGATAATTATCTACCAAAATTAGTTAAAGCAGGACATAGAGTAGCAATATGTGAGCAGGTTGAAAATCCAAAACTTTCAAAAGGCATTGTTAAGCGCGAAGTTGTTGAAATAGTAACTCCTGGAACAATTATTAGCGAACAAGCATTACATCAAAAATCTAATAGTTACATTGGATCTTTATACTTTAAGGCTGATCATGTAGGAGTATCTTTTATCGATACATCTACAGGTGAATTCTTTATAGGTGAGTGTAATCAAGAATATCTTAATAATTTATTATTAAAATTTTCACCAAGTGAAATCATAGTATCAAAATCTACTTCATACAAATCTTCCAAATGGTTTGGTGAATTCCGACCTTTTGTTAGTCAAATAGATGACTGGATGTTTGATTACACTAATGCGTATAAACAATTAATTGATAACTTTAAATTAAAATCATTAAAAAGTTTTGGTTGTGAAAATTTTCAAATTGGAATAGTCTCAGGTGGAGCCTTGCTAAATCATTTAAAAGTTAATTTAAGTTCTTCCGTAAAACATATTTCAAAAATTCAGCCAATTATTGATAAGGGTGTTATGGTTTTAGATGGATTTACAATTCGTAATCTAGAAATTTTTCAATCACTAATGACGCAGGGGACTCATGGTACTTTGATTGAAACTTTAGATAAAACAAAGACGGCAGGTGGAGGCAGATTATTAAGAAAGTGGCTCTTATTTCCATTAACAGAAAAAGAAGGTATAAATAAAAGATTAAAAATAATTTCTGCATTTATTGAAAATAAAAATATTTTAAAATCGATTAGTCTCTCGTTGAAAAGTGTTGTTGACATAGAAAGAGTATTGGGGAAAATTAGTAGAGGTAAGTCAACCCCATCAGAAGTAATGGCAATGGGGGAAACACTTTCAAAAATTCCTGATTGGCTTAATGATTTATCATCTACAAAAGATCAAAGATTTTTATTATTAAAAGATCTTTTCTCAGACAGTAAAAATATCGTAAATCAGATTTATAATACAATTAATAGACCCACACCAAATCAAATTAAGCTAGGGAATGTTATCCAATCTAATATAAATCTTGAATTAGATGAATTAAGNGCTATTTTTAATTCTGGAAAGGAATGGATATCAAGTTATGAANAAAGAATAAAAAGTGAATTAGATATACCAAAGTTAAAAATCGGTTTTAATAGAATCTTTGGTTATTTTATTGAGGTTACTAAAGTTCATANAAAAAAAATNCCTGANTCNTTNATCAGAAGGCAAACGTTAGTTAATTCTGAAAGATATATTACCGATGATTTAAAAAGTTATGAGGCAAAAATTCTAAATGCTGAAGAAAAAATATTTGAAATTGAAACTCAAATATTTTTTGAATTATGTCAATTTATTTTAAAAGATATAAGAAAAATACAAACTAATGCTCTTGCAATTAGTCATTTAGATCTAATGTGTTGTTTTTCGAATAATGCAATTGAAAATAACTATGTAAAACCAGAATTGTCAAATAATTGTGAATTAATCATCGGGTACGGACGACATCCAGTTGTAGAGAAGCTTATTCCTGCCACAGATAAATTTATTGCAAATAACTTAAATATTAATTCCAATACAAATCAAATTCATCTCATAACAGGTCCAAATATGGCAGGGAAATCTACCTACCTGAGGCAAATCGGACTGATTACGATTATGGCTCAGATTGGAAGTTTTGTTCCTGCAAAAACTGCTAAAATTGGAATTGTTGATAGATTATTTACAAGAGTTGGTGCAAGTGATAATTTATCAGCCGGAGAAAGTACATTCATGGTTGAAATGATAGAGGCTGCAAACATAATAAATAATATGACTCCAAAGAGTTTAATTCTCCTAGATGAAATTGGAAGAGGTACTTCAACATATGATGGATTATCTATCGCATGGGCAATAACTGAACATTTACATAATCAAAAAATAGTTAAGCCAAGAACTTTNTTCGCTACGCACTTTCATGAATTAACCAAATTAGAAAATTCATTAGATCGACTAGTTAATTATCATGTTGAGGTAAAGGAATATAATAATGATATAACCTTTTTAAGATCCATCGTGAAAGGAATAGGTGATAAGAGTTATGGAATTCAGGTAGCAAAAATGGCAGGTTTACCAAAGAAATTAATAGATAGATCTTATGAAATTTTAAATTATTATTTAAAAAATTCTAATAAAAATAATGATAATATTAATCCCCCATTATCAAAGCAACTATCAATTTTTAATCGCACCGATTCTGTNATTGAAAATATGATTAAAGACATAGAATTAGATTCAACTACACCATTGGAAGCAATGAAAATTTTAAATGAAATTAAAAAGCAACTTAAAATATAATACTATAATTATATTGTTACTTTTTCAAAAAGTGTTTACAAATAATTTGTGGGTAAATCATGGTTGGGAAATTTTTGATTATATTTCTGATGCTCGCTCATCATCTCTAGCAAATGCTACAACGGCTTTCAAATATAATGAACCAGGAGCTTCACTAAATAATCCAATATTTTTATCAAGTTCTAAAGATAATTTATCACTAACTCATCAGTCAAGATTTGCAGGTTTAATTAATAATGATCTTCTAGGGTTTCAAATTAATAGATATAAAACACCGATTCAAATTAATGTTTTATATCAAGGTATTGGACAAATCCCAGATACTAGAAATGCATTATTGGATTGGGGGAATGATGGTCAATTTGATACTAATGATCCAGGTGAAGGGAATGGTATTTTAGATGAAGGAGAGCGTTTAGATAAAAATAAATTAACTTTTTTTAGTCAACAACAAATAGGAGCACATGCTGCATTTAAAACTAAAATATTAAATAAAAACGTTGGAATTGCGGTTAAGTTTTTAAACCATTACCTAGGTAATTCCTCGGCACTNGGTGTAGGAATTGATTTTGGATATATAAGCAAAATAGGTAATTTTGAAATCGCATCTGTTGTAAAAAACATTCCAGCTTCGGGTCTTATATGGAGTAATGGAGATATCGAAAAAAGCATTGCTAAATTAAGTATTGGTAGTAATTATAAAATTAAATTTGATAATTACCCAATTGAGTTTGATTTATTGTCAAAACTAGACTTTAATTCTTTTAACCTATACAAAATAGACAAAAATATAAAGATTGAAAAATGCTTTGCCTTTGAGGGGAATTTAAATGATAAGTTGTACATTAGATTAGGTAAAGATGTTTTTTTTAGATCGACAGGCGGTGTTGGTCTTATATGGGAAACATTTAGTTTAGATTATGCCTTTTTAGGTTCAACAAATATTGGGTTAGGTGGGAATCATCATTTAATCACAGTTAATGTTAATCTCAAAAGGCTTTTAAAAGTTTTAGCAAAAGGTAATATAAAATAATTTCGTTTATTAAATTTTAGAATGTCTTTTGAAGTTTATTTTCATTTTAAATTAACTTAAGGATAATATGATTAAAAGTATGACAGGGTATGGGCACAGTTCCATTAAGAAGGTTGGATACCATTTAAATATTGAAATTAGAACCGTTAACTCTAGATATTTAGATTATAAAATTCGAGGATATGATTTAAGTATTAATATCGAAAAAAAAATTCGTGAACTTTTTAATAAATATATAAAAAGAGGCAATGTCCAAATAAAAATAAATTTAGATTCAAATAAAACTAATAATCTTGTTTTTAATAAGGAACGTTTTGACTCATTAATTCAAGTAGTTAAAAAAGTATATGTTGATTATGGTCAGAGAATTAGTTTAAGTGATTTAATAAATACAAGTGATATTTTAATGAATAATGATAACTTAGAAATTGACGAAAGTTTAATTTTTGAAAATGTTAAGAAAGCCCTTCTAGAGGTTGACAAAATGAGATCAATTGAAGGTGAAAAGATAAAAAAAGACATTTTGAATCGAATAATTAATTTACAAAGATTAATAAAAAAAGTTAAAGAAATCTCGGATGGTTTTAGTGAAAAAAAAGAAAACCAGTTAAGAATTAAAATTAAACTATTATTGCAAGATAAAGAATTAGATGAATCTAGACTAATACAAGAAGTGTCACATATTGCAGAGAAAGTAGACGTAACAGAAGAAATAACCAGATCTAAAATACATATTGATCAATTATTATTATATTTTGAAACAAACGAACCAGTTGGAAAAAAAATAAACTTTCTTTTACAAGAGATCAATAGAGAAATAAATACAATAGGGTCAAAAAGTCCTGAAACATTAGTTACTTTTAATATTGTAGAAATCAAAAGTGAGTTAGAAAAAATACGAGAACAAGTTCAAAATATTTTATAATGAAAAATTTAATTATTATTTCAGCACCATCAGGTACAGGAAAAACAACACTTTGTAAAGGTATTAGAAAAATATTTCCAGAAATTAACTGGTCAATTTCTTATACAACAAGATTTAAAAGGCCCAATGAAATTGATGGAAAAGATTATAACTTCATATCAAGAAATACTTTTGATNAACATATAAAAAATAAAAAGCTTGCCGAATGGGAAAATGTTTATGGTTCATTATATGGTACGGCCAAAAAAACCTTGAATGATGCAATTAAAGAAAAACTTTTTTTATTACTTGAATTAGATGTTAAAGGAGCATTAAAGTTAAAAAAGTTGTACCCTAAAAATACTATTTCCATTTTTATTATTCCTCCAAGCTTTGAGGATTTAAAAAAAAGATTAAAACTTAGGAATACCGAATCAGAAGATGTAATAAAAATTCGTTTAAAAAGATTCGAGGAAGAAATAAATTATAAAAGTAAATTTGATTACATTATTTCTAATGATATTTTAGATATAGCTACTAATGAACTTGTAAAAATTGTTAAACAAATAAGGAGAGATAAAAATAATGGGTTTAAAAACATTACCATTTAGAGATATTGAAGACCAAGCTGATAATTTATATGAAGCTGTTGCAGCAATGTCTGGGCAAGCTAGAAACGAATTACAAGAANAAATATTAAATAAAACAATNTCAAGTCATAACGATGAAGAGTTTGATGTATTTGATGAAGTTGAAGAACCTTCACCTGATGACTATATTGAAAAGGAAAAAGTTACTTCANTCGCAATAGATAAATTTTTTAAAGGAAAGGTGCTTTGGAGAAAAATTAAACATTAACGAAAAAGTTAANTTGCTTCAAAAATACTTTCAGCAACAAAAATTAATGTTTGGAAGCACTTTATATTTATATAAAATTAATTCAAAGCGTAATTTTGAAGGAATCAAAGATTTAGAAAATGATAATGGTGAACTTGACAAATTTCTTACTAGGAATTGCAAACTTTGTTCCTCTTTATCATTAAATAAAAACATAGTTTATGGTTATGGGAATAAAAATCCTGAAATTTTTATAATTATAGAATCTCCAAGTAAAATAGATATCCTCAATAAAAGATTATTATCTGGTCCATCAGGTAAGTTAATGGATAAAATTCTAATTTCGATAAATAGAACTAGAATTAAAGCCGTATACATTACAAGTCTCATAAAGTATAATCCCGAGAATAATCGCATTCCTTTATCATCAGAAATATCATATTGTAAAGAACATTTAAAAGAACAAATTCAAATTTTGAAACCTAAAATGATTTTAATTTTAGGTAATATTGTTCCGAATTTTTTATTAAAAAAGGAAAAAAAAATTGATAAATTGAGAGGTGTAATGCATGTATTTGAAAATACACCAACATTTGTCACATACCATCCAATTTCATTAATTAAGCATGAAAAACTTAAATTATTAGTATGGAAAGATTTTAAAATTATAAAATCCTTTTTAGATAAAGAGTAGATATATGAATGATAAAAAAGAAATTATTAATGTTCAACCTCATTCAATCGATGCTGAAATTGCAGTATTAGGCTCCATGTTATCCTCAAAAGAAGCGGTAAGCAAGACAATTCAATGGTTGAGGCCTGAACACTTTTATAAGGACTCACATGGGAAAATATATTCATCTATGTTGGTTTTATTTGAAAAAGGTGATCCAATTGATACAATATCCGTGATTGAGGCATTAAAAAAAAACAATGATTTAGATTCTATTGGAGGAACCTATTTTATCACTGGTTTAGTTGAATCTGTCCCAACTGCAGCGCATGCTGAACAATATTCTAAAATTGTTTTAGAGAAAGCATTATTAAGAAAATTAATATCTCTATCACATGAAATTGCAAAAGAGGCTTATGATGATAACCAAGAAGTAACAGATATTTTAGATAATGTTGAAAAATCAATATTTATGATTACTCAAAATCAACTTAGAGGNGGTTTTCAACATATCAATTCAATTGTTGTTGAATCATTAGAAAAATTAGAAAATATAAATTCTAAAAAAGGTAGTGTTATTGGTGTTCCATCTGGGCTTTATGAATTAGATGATATNACTTCAGGTTTTCAGGAAGGTGATCTNATAATNGTNGCAGGGAGACCAGGTATGGGTAAAACAGCGCTTGCTCTTTCTATGTTAAGGAATGCTGCATTAGATGCTAATGTTGGTGTTGGTATGTTTAGTTTAGAAATGGCAAATCATCAACTTGCGATGAGATTATTATGTGCTGAAGCACGGGTTGATAGTCATTATGTAAGAACCGGAAAACTACCATCAAAATTATGGAAAAATTTAGGTATTTCAGCAGGTGACCTAGAAAATGCTCCGATTTATTTGGATGATACTCCAGCTTTGAATATTTTGGAATTAAGAGCAAAAGCAAGAAGATTAAAAGCTGAACATGATATTGGAATGATAGTTGTTGACTATCTACAACTTATGCAGGGTCCTAGAGGTGTAGAAAGTAGGCAACAAGAAATATCNGTTATNTCAAGATCTTTAAAAGCCTTAGCAAAAGAATTAAACATACCTGTAATTGCTTTATCGCAATTATCTCGTGCNGTTGAGCAAAGATCTGATAAACAACCACAATTATCTGATCTAAGAGAAAGTGGTGCAATTGAGCAAGATGCTGANGTGGTAATTTTTTTATATAGACCTTGGGTATATTCTCAGGAAGATGAAGACGAAGGTAAGGCAAATATCATTATAGCGAAGCAAAGAAATGGACCTACAGGAAATATTCAAGCAACTTTCATAAGCAAATATGCTAGATTTGAAAATTTAGCATTNTCTGAAGATCCNTTCTAGTGAATAACCCAATATCAAAATACACATCTAAGTTTTTTGGTGAATACCCAAAGCAATTCAATAAACTGTTGAATATTATTTTAATAGAGAAAGATATTGAAGAAGAAAAAAAGATAAAAAAAATTTTATGGAAAGCATACAAGTTTGGAAGTTTTCACCATAGCGGACAAAAAAGAAGGTCAGGGAAACCTTATTTTTCACATTGCTTAGCTGTNGCAGAAACACTTGCAAAATGGAAAATGGATTCTACCACTATTATTGCNGGTTTGTTACATGATACTATCGAGGATACAGGAGCAACGTTAGATGAATTAAGAGATTTATTTGGAAAGGATTTATCAAATTTAGTTGATGGGGTTACCAAATTGGGAGAATTTAAATTCTCTTCGAGACAAGAAAAACAAGCAGGTAATTTTATGAAGATGCTTATCTCTGTCGCGCAAGATTTAAGAGTTATAATTATCAAATTTGCTGATAGATTGCATAATATGAAAACTATAAAATATATGCCTGTAATAAAAAGACATCGAATTGCTATTGAAACCAGAGATGTCTATGTACCTTTAGCTCATAGGCTTGGAATGTCAACAGTTAAAGCCCAATTAGAAGATCTTGTTTTTCAAGTTCTAAATCCTTCAGGGTTTAAGCAAATTGAAAACAAAATTAAATCGACCAGAAAAGAAAGAGATAAATTCATTAAACAGGTAATAATGCCAGTTAAAAAAGAATTATCAAATTATGGTATTGAAGTAGAAATATATGGAAGAGCTAAATCTTATTCATCCATATATGGTAAAATTATTGAAAGAAATAAAGTATTTAATGAAATTTATGATTTATATGCTATTAGGATAATTGTTAAAAAGATTGAAAATTGTTATTTAGCTCTTGGCGTTGTTCATAGTTTGTATAAACCAATGCAAGATAGGTTTAAAGATTTTATTGCTCATCCAAAATCTAATGGATATCAATCTGTTCACACTACAGTTTTTGGACCAAATGCAAATATGGTTGAAATACAGATTCGTACAAAAGAAATGGAAGAAACCGCAGAAATAGGAATTGCAGCTCATTGGGTTTATAAAAATGGAAAATCATCAAAAATTGATAAAAATGTAAAATGGTTAAGAGAATTATTAGATATTTTAAAAAGTGAATCGACTGATCCAAAAGAATTTATGGATATTTTAAAAATAGACTTATATAATGAACAAATATTTGTTTTTACTCCCAAAGGAGACCTAATACAATTACCGGTAGGTTCAACAACTGTAGACTTTGCCTTTCAAGTCCATACACAAATAGGAATACATTGTATGGGTTCAAAGGTAAATCATAAAATTGTTCCCTTGAATACAAAACTTAAAAATGGAGACATGGTTGAGGTTTTGACAAGCAAAAAAGAAATGCCAAGCTATGGTTGGCGTAAATTTATAATAACTTCAAAAGCTAGAAATGAGGTCAATAGATATTTAAAAAATATCCAAGATAAAGAATGTTTTAACTTGGGTATTGAACTTTTAGAAAAAACACTTAGAAGGTTAAAAATATTTGAAGAACTAGATGAGTTTAAAAATAGTTTTAATAAATTTGGATTTTCAGATAAAACATCTCTAATTAAAGCGATTGGATCCGGAAATATTACCGTAAGAGATATGTTAAAAAAAATCAGACCAAAAGAAATTTGGCATGATGATTATTTTGATAAAAAATCAAATAATTTTTTTAATTTTTCAACCTCTAAAGATAAAGGGCTTATAATTGATGGCATCGATAATGTAATGGTTAGTTTTGGAAAATGCTGTAATCCTATCCCTGGTGATAACCTTATTGGTTTTATTACTAGAGGTAGAGGTGTAACTGTTCATAATAGCTTTTGTAAAAATTTGCCTCTAATTAATCATGAAAAAGATAGACTAGTTTCTTTAGATTGGAATGTTAAATCTTCAGATCAATTTAATGTTGATCTAAAAGTTGTTGGNCAAGATTANAANGGGTGGTTAAAAGATCTTTCCCAGTGCATNGCTAAACAAAATATTAATATTAATAGTGTAGACATCAGAGTAAATGATTCAATAGCAGAAGCAAAATTNATAGTTGAAGTTAACAATAAAAGACAGTTAGCTAGATTGATAAGAAAAATAAAAAAATTAACAAACATAGATTATGTAGAAAGAGCAGGACAATTATGAAATCACAAACATATACAAAAAGAGACATAGCAATTGAGTTTTCAAAAAGAAAAAATATGAGTATAAGAAGCTCTCAATTAATGGTTGAGGATTTCTTTGATATTCTTAAGGAAATGTTGATTGAAGATAACCCTTATACAAGAATTGAAATTAGAAACTTTGGCGTTTTTGAATCAAAACCAACAAAGGCTAAACCTAGAGCAAGAAATCCGAAAACAAATGAAGAGATATACGTCCCTGCTCACAAAAAAACTCGATTTAAACCAGGAAAAATATTAAAAGCATATTTAAGAAAGCCGATTTAAAACTTGAAAAGGATATTATGTTTAGATTACGGAGAAAAAAGAATAGGTCTTGCTCTTTCAGATCCTTTAAAAATTATCGCTTACCCTTATAAAACTATTATAAATTTTGGTCTTAAAAATTTAAAGCATGAAATAAAAAAAATTATAGCTAGTGAAACTGTTGAATCAATAGTAATTGGACTTCCAATTGGTTTAAATGGAAAAGATACTATTCAAACTCAAAAAGTTAGAGAGTTTAGATTGCAAATTTTAGATCTTAATATTCCTATATATTTTGAAGATGAAAGATTATCATCATTGGCCGCAGCTAAATCGATGAAAATGGAAAAAATAAAAACAGGTTTTAATAAAGGTATTATTGATAAAAGAGCAGCTGCAATTATTCTACAGCAATTTTTAGATAAAAAAAAAATAATTAAATAGGTGTTTAATTCTTTCTCATGGAAAGATTGGAGCAGTGTAATTTTTTCAGGAATTATCACTGGTTTAGCTTATTACACAGAAATTTATGGATTATTTGCTTGGGTAAGCTTTATTCCATTATTACATATAATTTCAAAATTCAAACCTGATTCAAAACCATTCATTATTGGTTATATTTTTGGTATATCATATAATTTAGTGGCATTTTATTGGATTGCTTTAAATTCTGGAACATCATTTTTCATAGCGCTCTGTTCTTTAATTGCTGCTATATCTTATTTATCGGTTTTTTGGGGTTTGTTAACAACTTTCATATATCAAATCAAAAATTATGTCTTTAGATTAATTATTTTTCCATTTGCCGTAGTTCTAATGGAATGGCTAAGAAGTCTTGGTCCACTGGGGTTTCCTTGGTCGAATCTTGCACTTACTCAGATAAATCTTTTACCATTAGTGCAGATAATGGATATCACTGGATCTTATGGGGTATCTGCNTTAGTATTAATTATCAATACTGTCTTATATNATTTTTTGATTAATTTGAATAAAAGTAGTCTCTTTTTATTATGTTTNTCTTTTTTAAGTTTGCTCTTATTATGGAATGTAGGAACAAAAAAAATAGATAATTATAATAAATATTCTAAAACTTTTGAAGTTGCAGTAATTCAACCAAATATAAATCCAAACTCAAAATGGGACTCTATAAATAAAGAAATTATTAAATCTAAATTAGATTCGCTATATGAAATGGCTTTAAATCTAAAACCAGATTTGATATTATTTCCAGAAACAGCATATCCAACTTATTTAAGGTTTGATCAAACAATACGTAACTACTTACAGAAAAAGGTTAGTTTGACAGGTATTTCAACTCTAGTTGGGACCGTTGATAGAAAAAAGTCAAAAGAACAAAAAAATAATTATTTCAATAGCTCATTCTATTTTACAAAAAATAAAGATATACAAATTTATAATAAAACTCATCTAGTACCTTTCGCTGAATATGTTCCCTTTTCAGATATTATTCCGATTTTTAAAAGATTAAATTTTGGGCAAGGAAACTTTGAAAAAGGTAAAGAAATTTCAATTTTTGATCTAAATGGTTTAAAATTTTCAAATATAATTTGTTACGAATCTAGTATTCCAGGTATAATTAATCAAATTGTAAGGAATGGAGTTAATTTTTTAACTATTCAAACAAATGATGGTTGGTTAGGTAATTCTATTGGACCAATACAGCATTATAATATTGCAAAAATTCGTGCAATTGAAAATCGTATTCCTGTNGTGAGAAGTGGAAATAATGGAGTTTCAGGAATGATTTTACCAAATGGTATATCGATTAATGAGAAATCATTTGGNGTGACATCTGTNTTTAGAGTTTCAGTTCCTATAGTTAAACCTGGTACTTTTTTTAGNCAAAATGGTAATATTTTCGTAATTTTATGCTTAGCATTAACAATAATAATCTTTTTATGGTCATTAAAAAAATTTTCATACTAATATTATTTAATTGTTTAGTATTCAGTAATAATAGTACCCTAAACCCAATCTTAAAATCTGCAATTTTACCTGGTTTAGGTCAATTAGAATTAGGTGAAAAAAAACGTTCAAAAGTATTTACATTAGTTGAAGTTACCTTACTAGCAACTTGTTTAGGATCATACTATTTTTATGATAAACAAATAAAAAATTATAAATCTTTTTCTGCATATCATGCAGGAGCTAANATAAGTAATACAAACCATAAATATTGGGTAGATATTGGCAATTATATGAATTANNNAGATTACAACTTAGAGCATTTGAGGTTTAGGGAATCTGAAGATTTATATTTATCTGATCAACAATGGTCTTGGGACTTAGAAATAAATAGAAAAAAATTTAAGAAAATGAGAATTAATGCAGATATAATTAAGAGAAGAATTAATTTTATTATTGGTTCAATAATTATTAATCATATAGTTTCTTCTATTGACGTATATTATTTAAAAGGNGTGAAAAATAATACTTCACTATATATAGATCCANAATCAAAAGGTNTAAACTTGAGATTTGAATTCTAATAATATTTTTAAGTTTTTATAAATTAAAATTATAAATTGTTTGAAGAGATATAAACTATTAATAAAATATGATGGAGAGAAGTTCTTTGGTTGGCAGATACAAAAAGACAAAAGAACAGTACAAGGAGTAATTGAGTGTGCACTTTCGCTAGTATTTAAAATAAAATCAAGGGTTATTGTTCATGGTGCTGGCAGAACTGATTCAGGTGTTCATGCATATCAGCAAGTTGCTCATTTTGATTTTATGACGAATCTGAATGAAAGTAGTTTAAAAAATGCTATAAATAGTAAATTAGAAATTGATTGTAAAATTATTTCGGTCAAAATTGTAAATTATGATTTTCATGCAAGATTTAGTGCCTTGAGAAGGCAATATTTATATCAATGTTATACTGGAAATTCTATATTGTTTAGAAATCAATCATGGCTCCTAAATAAAGCTAACTTAAGATGTTTGAATAGTTTAGCTAAAGAAATAATTGGGACTCATGATTTTTTATCTTTTTCTAAATATAATCCTAATATAAAAAATACAAAATGTAAAATATCAGAGTCGAGATGGATTCTAAAAAAAGATATGGTTATTTTTAGTGTTATTTCTAATAGGTTCTTACATCATATGATTAGATATTTAGTGGGAACTATGGTTGCAGTTTCAGAGGATCGGTTTTCAAAAAAAAAATTTAATTTTTTATTAGAAAATCCAAAAAAAAATGTAAGAATATTTAAGGCGCCACCTCAAGGATTAATATTAAATAAAATAGATTATGAATAATCTTTTTAAATCAAAAATAATAATATTTTTTTTTATAGCTTTTGGTTTTTGTGATGATATTAATTCTCAAAGAAGGACAGTAATAACTAGGGCAATTAAAAAAGTTGGTCCATCTGTTGCGAGTATAAATGTAGAGCAACATATTTCCTCGCTATCTTATGACCCCTTTTTTGGATTTATATATCCTAATGAAATTTATCCTATGAAAAGTTCAGGCAGTGGTGTTGTAATAAGTCAAGATGGATTTGTATTAACAAACTACCATGTCATAAAAAACGCAGACAAAATAACAGTCACTCTTTCAGGGGGTGATGAGTTTTTATCTGAAGTTGTTGGTTTTGATGAAACTTCAGATTTAGCATTATTAAAGTTGAATGGAGAAAACTTTCCCTATGCTCGTATGGGTAATTCTGATAGTCTTCTAATAGGAGAATGGGTTATTGCACTTGGTAATCCATTTCAATTATTCTCA
>NZIX01000034.1 GCA_002691785.1 Fidelibacterota bacterium
TAATGTCTAAATATTTATTTTTTTTTAATATACCTATATCAATATAATTTATTTGGTTTTCCATGTTTTCTAAAGTTTTATCATAGATGACATAAAGTTTTTGTTTGTTAAAATTTGATCCTAATCCAAAAAGTAATTCAAATGTTTTAACCCTTAACTTCCTAATTAAACTCAATGCAACTACAGACTGTCTATAATCCTTTAAACCCTTCATGTCTACTTTTTGAAGGCAAAAAATCCAATTATAGTTACTACTTTTATTTAGATAGTAATTAAATCCAAAACCTAATATTTGAGGAGTTGTTTTTTTGTAAGTAAAAGTATATATCTTGGATGTAAGAGATAAATTTTCAGTAATTTTAAAAGTACTACTAATATTGGGAATTAAATTATTCCTCCCTAATAATGAAGCCCCAAAGTTTAATGATAATCGTTCCTTGTTTAATAAAGAAGGTACATATGACTGACTCAACCAGAGTGCTGATTTAGATACTGTTTCCCTTACACTTTTTGAACAGTTTTGACAATTGGAATCAAACAAAAATTGCGAATGTAAATACGAAATCGTAAAAAAAAAACTAATCCACTTTTCATGATACTAATTTAAATTATCCCTCTTTTTGAATTNTCAATAAAATTTAAGATCATATTTCTATGATTTGAATCNTTAAATTTNTTTTTAATTTCNATAATTGCTTGATTGATATTCATCTTAGTTCCAAAAACAATCTTGTATATTTCTTTTATATCTTTTCTAGTTTTTTGATCATACCCTCTTCTTTTTAAACCAATACTATTTATTCCTTGATATTTTAATGGCTCTTTAGCNGCTAAAATATAAGGAGGGACATCTTGGACTACTCTAAATCCTCCTCCGATAAAAGATTGAGTACCAAGTTTACAAAATTGATGTACAAGAACTCCACCCCCAAGAGATACCCCGTCATTTAAAATTACGTGTCCACCTAAAGTCGACATATTTGCCATTACCACATTATTTCCAATAACAGAGTCATGCCCAACGTGACTATATGCCATTAATAAACAATCATCCCCAACTCGAGTTTCTCCTAAGGCTTCAGTGCCTCTATTAATAGTAACAGATTCTCTGATTTTATTCCTATTGCCTATAATTGTCATTGTTCTTTCACCTTTAAACTTTAGATCTTGAGGTATTTCTCCAATAGAACAATTATGAAAGATTTCACAATCTTTCCCTATTCTAGTATTTTTACATATAGTAACAAAATTTTTGATATTTGAATTATTACCAATTTGAACATTATCCTCGATAATTGAATATGGACCAATTCTAACATTAGAACCGAGTTCAACCTTATTACCTATAATTGCAGTAGAGTGAATCAAGTTTTCTGACACTATTCTGTAACTCTATCAACGATATTTGCAGAAAAGTTTGCCTTTGCAACTATTTTTTTATCTACAAAACATTCTCCTTTAAATTTACAGAGTCCTAATTTTTTTCTTTCTAAAATCACATTAATCTCTATTTTATCTCCGGGTGTGATTGGTTTTGTAAATCTCGCTTTTTCAACTGCTGAAAAAAACATATTTTTTGAGAGAGGATTCTCTACCTGACTAAGTATTAAGAAAGAACCTGCTTGAGCCATCATTTCTATAGTCAATACTCCCGGAAAAACTGGTTGATTTGGAAAATGACCCTGAAAAAAAGGTTCATTAATAGTAACATTTTTAGTTGCTACTAAATTACGTCCTAACTCAATTATTTCAACTTTATCAATTAAAATAAAAGGATATCTATGAGGTAAAACCTTTAAAATATCCTGAACGGAAAATGATTTTTGATCTTTATAACTATCCATTTTATTTATCGTTNTTCAAAGCATTTAGTTCTTTATTATATTTCTTTTTTAATTTTTTTACAAACTCAACATTACTTGCATGTCCTGCTCTTGCAGCTGTCACATGACCTTTAATTGGAACACCTAATAATGCTAAATCTCCAATTAAATCTAAAGTTTTATGCCTAACAGGTTCATTTTTAAAACGGAGGACTTTACCATTTAGTATCCCATTAGCACCTCTAATTATTTCATCCTCAATCCCAAACAGGTCTTTTATTCTACTCATTTCTAATTGATCAATTTCTTTATCTATTATAACTACAGCATTATCTAATGCTCCTCCTTGAATGAGTCCTTTTTCTTTTAACATTTCGACTTCGCTTAGNAAACAAAATGTTCTCGCTGGAGCNACTTCAAATGCAAAATCTTCTTCCATATTATAAATAGCTTCATATTGAGTTCCTAATTGAGGTAAGGGGTAATCAACCATGAATGTAATTCTAAAACGATCTGATGGAATTACATGAATATCTATATCTCTATAAGAGTTAGTATAATTAACTGCTTTTGTAATTTCTAATACCTTTCTTTCCTTTTTTTGTTTTTTAACTCCAGATTTAATTATACATTCTACAAAATCTTTTGCACTACCATCCATAACAGGTGGTTCTTTCCCGGTTAATTCAATTAGCATATTATCCACTCTTAGACCACTTACTGCCGCGAGAGCATGCTCAACTGTGTGAATTTTAACTCCATTTTCTTGGATAGTTGTCCCTCTGGAGATATCAACAACATGATCAATATCTGCTTTTATTTCAGAACAATTTGGTATATCTGACCTAACAAAACGAATACCATAATTTTCTGGAGCTGGATGAAAGGTTATATTACTTTTTACACCAGTATGGAGCCCTACACCTTGGCATGATTGAGATGATTTAATTGTTCGCTGCTTTCTTTCCATTTTTAATTATTTTAACTAGATATTTTATTTTTAATTGATTCAATTTTTCCAATCAAAGCTTCTCTTTTATGAAATTCCTTTATTTCTTTGATTGGAAACCCGCCATAAGTTTTATTACCCGTTAGAGATTTTGTAACACCAGACTTAGCTGAAATTAAAGAATTATTCCCAATTTTTATATGTGAAACAGCGCCAGATTGACCTCCAAAGGAACAATTGTCACCTATTTTAGTACTTCCAGCAATACCAACTTGGGCTGTAATAAAACAACTTTTACCAATTTTGACATTATGAGCAATGTGTACTAAGTTATCAATTTTTGTCATANTTCCAATGATAGTACTCCCTATTGTACCTCTATCAATAGAACAGTTACTCCCAATCTCAACATTATCTCCTATGATGACATTCCCAACTTGGGGAATTTTAATTATGTTTTGTTTTTCCTTTACAAANCCAAAACCATCAGAACCAATTACAGANCCACTATGAATTATTATATTTTTTCCTAAAATTAAATTATTATATAGTATAACATTTGGATAAAGTATACAATTACTTCCAATTCTNGTATTCTCTTGAATTACCGTGTTTGCACCAATTTCTGACTCATCTCCAATTATTACTCCCGAACCAATAACAACACCAGATCCAATTACAACATTATTACCAATTTTAGCGGTTTTATCAATATGATTGAAACTATTTCCATTNTTTAACTTTTTTATTTTAGGATGAAATAAACTTAATGTGATCGCAATGGCTAATTGAGGGTTCTCAACAACAATTCCATTTTTATTATCTAAGTCATTAATATCTTTTACAAATAATGCTGCGGCTTTACAAGATTTTAAATATTTTTTATATAATGGGTTTGCTAAAAATGTTATTGTACCAGGAGTACTTTCATCTATTTCTGATACTCCGGAAATCATTAAATTTTTNTTCCCTACTATTTCTCCATTAACACATGAACTTATATAAGATAGTGATAGTTCCAAAAAAATTTAATTATCTNTTGTTAAGTTTCTTAATTCGTGAAGAACTTCATCCGTTATGTCAAATTTTGGCTTAACATAAAGCAAGCCTATAGAAGCATCCATTACATAATCAAAACCACTGTCAATCGCTACTTTTTGAACAGCTTCTTTAACCTTACCTAAAATTTTAAATTCCATTTGAGCTTGCTTACGCATCAATTGACCATTTTGAGGATCAAATTGCTCTTGCTGAAACTTTCTTCCTTGCAGTTCTAACTGTTCCATTTCCTTTCTAATACTTTCACCTTTATCGAGCGCCATCAACCTTTTAACTTCATAATCTTGATTTAAACTATCTAATTTAACTGCTATTTTTTCTAACTCTGCTTGAACTTTTTTTAATTCAAGTTGAAGCTGAGACTCTGCATCTTTAAACTCTTCATATTCAGTACGAATTCTTTCTGATAATACATAACCTATTTTTATTTGACTAAATACCTTAGATGTAAATATTAAAAACAAAATAGTACAAAAAATAATATTTTTAGATTTTAACACTGTTTTCTCCTTATTACTTTTTAAAATTGTTGTCCAAATGTAAGTGTTGTTTTCCAGTCTGGCTTTAACTTTCCATTTTCGATTCTATCAAAACCATATCCTATATCAAACCCTAATAATCCTATCATTGGCATAAAAAAGCGAATGCCTGCCCCAACAGATCTTTTAAGATCAAGGGGTCCATTTCTTGGTAAATTTAACTTCACCATTAAATCTTTGGTTGACCATACGTTTCCCATTTCTGCAAAAATTAATCCATACACAACCGGGTTTTGTGAAAAAGGGACTCTAAATTCAGTTCCAAACTTAACTAAAGTATTACCACCTATTGGTGAATTAGTTGAAGTTAGTGGCCCAACGCTATTATCATCATATCCTCTTAAAGGATTTCCATATGGGATACCATTTCCTCCCATAAGAAACCGATCATTATACGGAATAAAAGAATAACCATTTTTCTTTAAAGATGGTAGCTCACTTACAAAGCCAATTTTCATTGAATTCATCAGCACAAATTTCCAAAAAGTTGGCGTATACCATTCTAAATTTAAATTGTGTTTATGAAAATTTTCTTCCCCCCCTAAAATCCATCCTGAGAGCATTGATTTTAATGAAAAATGTGAACCTATGGTTGAGAATTCTGGATGGTCTCGACTATCTCTCCTGATAGTTTGCGATACAGAAATCCCATCTGACTGTTCTAGACCACCTGCATATTGCTGCAATTCTTCATAAGAATCTGCGTCATTTATTCTCCTAGTCATTTGGAATTGCCAAGTGCCTCTAAAATAATCATCTGGCCATTTGAAAATTCTACCCCACATAATATTCCCCCCTGCAATAGTATAATTTATTGGAGAATAATACATTGTACCACCACCTCGATACTGATAAAAGATAGATCCACCTAATAAATTTTTTGTATCATTTACCATTGGGTCTGTAAAACTAATGCTTACTGAACGATATTTTGATTGATTTGCATTGTAATTATAATTGTAATTACTTCCTTGATTAGCATTTGCGCTAAAACTAATACTTAAGCTTTGTCCTTTACCGCGGAAATTAGGCAGAGCTAAGCCTCCTCCTCCGGTCATACCTATTGATTGAGTGTAGCCCATATTNGCATTTGCTTGNCCCGCAGGTTTCTCTTCAACTACAAAGTTAATATCNACCTTGTCTTCTGATACAGGTATAATGTTTGGAGCTGCATTAGCAAAAAAGTTTAACATCATTACCTCACGATAACTTCTAGCTATTCTTTCTTGATTGTATACATCTCCTGGGAAAACACGTAATTGACGCCTTATTACATTTTCTCTAGTTCTTGTATTCCCTTTAATTGCTATGTTATTAATAAAAACTTTATGATTTTCAGTAATAGAAAAATTAATATCAATTGAATCTTTTGCAATCGGTGTAACTTGTGGTTCAATTCGACTATAAATATATCCTCTATCTAAGTACAGCCCTTGCACTCTAGAAAATGCTGCAATATTAAAATCCTCTTCATTATAAACATCGCCATTTTTTAAACCAAGAGCTGACTGNAGTACATCCTCATTAAAAAGAGACATCCCCTCCCAAGAGAAATTTCTGTANTTATATTTTTCACCCTCATGAACAAAAAAAGTTATGTTCAGCTCTTTGTTATTAGATGAATAAACTAAAGAATCAGATTCAAACTTAAAGTCTCTATACCCATTGTCTCTATAGAATTTTGAAATAAGAGCTTTATCTTCATTAAGCTTTTTTTCATTAAAAGGACTTCTCCAAAACAGGTACCATGGCTGCTCTTTTACTTCTTTCATCTTCCAGCGCAGACGAAAATCTGAAAACACCTCATTATTAACAAACTGAATATTCTTAATTTTAATTTTGTCATTCTCGACAATATCGAATTTGATATTTCTCATCAAACCTTTACTCTTTTGATTAGANGTTTGAAGATCCTTAGATGGCATTANTATGCTTGGGTTAACCTCTACATTTAGATAACCTTTNTCTCTATATANATTTTTAATTTGGTTTGAAATATTTTTAATTGTGTTGGATTCTATNCTTTGACCTTTTGTGAGTAATATTTCTTCGTNAAACTTCTTATCTTTTATCTTTTTATTACCATNATACTCAATACTACCTAGAATAAAATTTTCNTCTACCAAGATAACAATAGATATGCCNTCTTTTGTTTCTTCTTCATATAAAATTTGAATATTTTTAAATAGACCTAATTTCCATAATTTNTTTACNGCTCTTGGAAATTCTGAGGTTTTGACATTTTGTCCCTGATGCAACCCAGATGTGAAAANAATAGTGTTTTTTGAAGTAACCGTATTCCCCTTTACTTTAACATCAATTAACTTTATATCATCATCAAACCCTTGGGTATATAAAAANTTGAAAAATACTATTAAATAAATTATTAATTTCATTTTTTACTACGAATTTGAGAACTTACTTTACCAAATCGTCTTTCTCTTGATTGATAATCATANATAGCATTCATTAATTCATCTTCTCTGAAAGCAGGCCAATAAGTTTCAGTCATAAATATTTCTGTATAAGCACTTTGCCATAATAAAAAATTGCTCAATCGAAATTCCCCACTAGTTCTTATTAACAAATCTGGATCTGGNGTACCATTTGTATATAAATAATTTGAAATTGTATTTTCATTAATATTTTCTACGCTAATTTCTTTTTTTTCTATTTTTTTTGCTATTGATTGAACCGCTTCTACTATTTCTTGTCTACTACCGTAATTGAGAGCTAGGCAAAGATTGAGACCTTTATTCTTTTTTGTAAGCCTGACTCCTTCATTAAGACCTTTACGTGTTTCATCTGGAAGACTATTTAAATCTCCAATTATTGTAAACTTAACTCCATTTTTATGAAGTGCCTTAATTTCAATATTTATAGTTTTAAATAACAGGGTCATCAATGCGCTGACTTCCGATTTTGGTCTTTTCCAATTTTCTTTTGAAAAAGTATAAAGCGTTAGATGATTAACGCCAATTTCTCCGGAAATCCTTGTTATCTCTCTAACAGAATTAATACCTTCCTTATGACCTGCAACACGTGGTAAAAGACGGCTTTTTGCCCATCTACCATTTCCATCCATAATAATTGCTATATGATTTGGTATTTTACCCTTCAAAACTATTTCTCTTGATATCGCTTTCATTTTAGNAGATTTAAATATACGTTCTGGTAAATTCCAAGTTCATAGAACTTTTAATGATTGATAAATAAAAATGTTCCACGATTCTCTATTCAATTATATTTATGATTTTTTCTGTAATCATCTGAAAAATATTCCCAATAACTGATTTTGGATCACTTTTTGAAATTGGAATGCCATCATCAGTAGATTCTGTTATATTTTTTGAAATTGGTATCTTACCAAGAAGNGGNACTCCTAATCTTTCACTTTCTTCAATACCNCCACCTGATTTAAATAAATCTACTNTNTAAGAAAACTTACCATCTTTTTCAACTTTAATTTTTTCATCATTGATAGTAATAAATGACGNTTGATTTTCAATTTCACCTTTTAAAGTTAAACCTGACATATTTTCAATTACTCCAATTACAGGTGTATTTACTTTTTTAAACATATCAGCCCCTTTTCTAACATCTGCTAAAGCTATGTCTTGAGGAGTTGTTACAATCAACGCTCCTGTTATCTGTAATTTTTGAGTCAGTGTTAGTTGAATATCTCCAGTCCCTGGAGGCAGATCGAGGATTAAGTAATCTAACTTACCCCATTCTACATCACGGAAAAACTGCTCGGTCATGCGAGCAACCAGAGGGCCTCTCCAAATTACAGGTGTATCATTGCCACTTATAAATCCAAAGCTCATAAGCTTTATACCGTTTTTCTCAATAGGGATTAGTTTTTTTGATTGAGTCATTTGAGGTTGTTCATTTACACCAAATGTAATTGGTAATGATGGACCATATATATCAAGGTCAAGAAGCCCAACACTTTTCCCNTCATTTACAAGANCAGAAGCCAGNTTTGCNGAAACAGTTGATTTNCCAACTCCACCTTTCCCACTTGCNACGGCAATAATATTACTTACGCCTTCTAAAACTGAATCATGTTGNTTAGTTTGAGNANGATTAGGACTTTGGACATTTACAGGTTTNGATTTTATTTGAACATTTATATCATTNAANTGAGGNGAGAGCTTNCTTNTAATTGCANTCNTAACTTCATTTTTNTTTTCATCATTTTGAGTTGAAATATTAAGTGTTACATCAATTTTATCATTGAGTATCTTTATATCATCTACCATTCCAAATGAAACAATATCCCTAGAAAAACCAGGGTATTGAACTGTTTTTAATAAATCTAAAACTTCTTTATTATTCATCAAATATCCTTANATAAAAAAAGCGGCTGTTNNNNAACAGCCGCTTNTAATAAACAAANTTACNTTAATTAATTAACCCGAATAATCNCGACCAAACCATTCATAATTAACTTTTATATATTTATTCCATTCTTCTGGAACTTCGCTTTCTTCAAAAATAGCCTCAACAGGACACTCTGGTTCGCAAGCNCCACAATCAATACACTCTTCTGGATCTATATACAAAGAATCATTTTCTTCAGGAATGAANCCATCTACCTTTGCTTCAGCTCCAGCTCCTTCTTTGTCATGTGGNCCGTGTATACAATCAACTGGGCAAACCTCAACACATGCAGTGTCACACGTTCCAACACATGGTTCACAAATAATATACGTCATCAATAAACTCCTTATCTAAATGTAAATTTGAATAATAANATCAAAATCNAACNTAAATTTATNATATAATAGTAACTGTGAGAAATACTTTGAAAAATTATTTAAAAACTACTTTTATTCAGATACATATAACTTTCTATTTTGTAATTCTGTCATATCTTTCACTTTTTTCAAATCTACAATAACATCTTTTATCTTCAATTGTAATAAAGTTAAATCATTCTCATTTTTGGTAATAGACTCATTAAATAGATTTAATTCTTCATTTAAAACTGAAACTTTTAAATTTAAAGAAGACATCTCTTTATTTGAGACATTTATATCATTAAGTATTAATTTAATTTGTTTATCAAAACTCTCTATTCTTCTATCAAGTTTTTTTAAAATTACTTCATTAGTGTTTAAATCTTTATTAATTGTAAAAAATATGATTAAGAAAAAACATAAATTTAAAATAAACAAGAAAGTTATAGTGCCTGAGGTTGTTTTTATATCAGCGTTACTCATTATTTAATATTAATAATTAAAGTTTAAAAATTTTTTAAATGTATTGGGTAAATATACAAATTATTTTCAATACATACTCATAATCCCCAGAACTACTAATGTAATATATGGAACAAGGTCTGAAGCTCCAATATAATCCTTTGCTATGCGCTGTCCTAGAAAAAGAAGTATTAAATTAAAAGTGCAAATAACAAATCCATAAAATATCCATAAAGTCGTTCTCTCCACAAAAGAAAAGTAAACTCCATATATGAGTACGAATCCACAAATAAGCTCAAACAAAGTTATAAATGTAAGCATAATCGAAGTATAGTTTTTTAATATTGAATTTGAAAAATGGTCTTTAAAATATAAACGATTCCCCTCTCGGTCGATTACTTTATCTACTCCTGATTGAATAAAAGTAATTATAAAAACAATTGCAATTAATATCTGGCATAAAACAAGAGGATCTTTAAATTTTATACCTAAAAGTTCTATTCTATCACCATATTTTTGTTCTACAGATAATGAATGTGATTCAACCAAAACTTTTTCAGCATTAACCAAGGATTTACCTGCTTTAATTTCTATAAAAGGAAAACTAAATAATATAATTTTTAATATTAATAATTTCATAATTAATCTCCTCAATCAATTAAATTTTTAATTTTTAATTTTACCAAATCTCTTAACTCTTCTACTGTCATACTTTTAAATTGATTTGATCTAATTGGATCGCCAAACTTTATAATGAGCTTCCCTGGAGTTAACCTCCAATCCCTTTTACTTTTAGCATTGAAAGCACCAATCAAACCAACTGGAATAATTGTCGCACCAGTATTTTTAGATAAATGAAATGGACCTTTTTTAAATTCTCCTAATTTTCCAGTAAGTGACCTAGTACCTTCTGGAGATATTAAAAATGAAATCTCACTATTCAGAGCATTTTCTGCTTTAGATAAACTTTTTAAAGCTTTTTTAATATTTTTTCTTACGATTGGAATTATTCCATATTTTTTCATTAAAAGGCCAAAAATTGGATATTGAAACACTTCAATTGCTGCAACTGCTGTGATATAATGGGGTATAAATGCACCAATCATAAATTGATCAAACATTGATGAATGGTTAAACATATAAAGATATGGCTGATTTTTTTTTGATGGAACTCTACCTACTTTAACTAACCATTGTCCGGCAAAAAAACACCAACTCCAACAAAATGGTCTAATAAATAAGTAGAGAAATTTTTGAGGAACAATATAAAACAAGACAAATAAAATTATAATTGTCAATGAAAAATATAAAAACCATAAAGGCCAGAGGATTATTGAAATAATTGTTTTCATTTTATATTTTAATTAATTCTAATGCTTTGTAAAGAATCTTTGTACAAGGCATGTCTTTTAATTCTAGTTCCGTTACCCACTTCATACCTTCTCTGGTTTTAGGTAGCTTATCAAGCCTAAATTCATAAAGCTTAATATTAAAAATTAAATGAGANAAANTGTGTTTTATTATTCCGGAATCTTTAATTAAATNTTTCTCGATTCTAGGTTCTAAATCAAAAATANTTTTTAAGAAATTTTCTATGATATTTTTATTATTTCCTTGAATAGTTGGAAATTCCCATAAATCTCGCAATAAAGCATTTTTTCTTTTACGTATTAATATTTGATTTTTAAACACTATGATTAAACCTATAAAATTAACAACTGGTTTTTTTCTTCTTAAAGGAACTGTGGGATATTCTAAAACTTTATCGGTTAAAAAAGCTTTACAATTGTANTTTAATGGACAGCTTATACACTTTGGAGCATATTTTCGGCATAAAATAGCACCTAACTCCATTATCGATTGATTAAATTTCCCCGGGTTCGAGTAAAATATCAATTGTTCTAATTTATTTTTTATCCTTAATAAATTATGTTTTGATAAAGTTTTTATTCCCAAATAACGTGATAAAACTCTTTTGACATTTCCATCAATTAAAATATAATTTTTATTGTATGCAATTGATAATACAGCGGCCGCAGTATAATCACCAACTCCTGGCAACTTTCTAAATTCATCATAACTTTTTGGAACTTCTCCATCATGTTTTTTTTCAATAATTTTTAAAGCCCTATAAAAATTTAAACACCTATTATAGTATCCCAACCCTTCCCAATATTTTAATACTTTATCATAAGGTTCTTCAATTAAGGATTTTATATTAGGATATTTTTTAATCCATCTATTATAATAGGGAATCATTATTATAATTTGAGTTTGATGAAGCATCACTTCAGATAACCAAATTTTATACGGGTCCCTTGATAAGCGAAAAGGAAGAACTCTCTTGTTGCGATCGTACCAAAGATTTAAAAGTTTTGAAACCTCATTGTTTCGCATTAAACATATTCATCGTTTAAAATAATTTTTGATATTTCCCAGTTTACCTTTGTAAGAGCCTCCTTAATGTTATTATTTTTATCATCTAACTTTTTTTCAATAAAAGACCCAATTAAATCAAAATTTTTATCTAATTTTTCTCTAATAAAAATACCTTCTTCTTTTAATAGAACCTTAATGATTCTTTTATCTTTTTCTGATGCTTCTCTCTTGACAAACCCCCTTTTTTCAAGCCCATTAACTAAACGACTCAANGTACTTAGGTCAATCCCGATTTTTTTTGATAAAACCGACATTTCAATACCTTGATCCGAAATAATATATAAGGCTATGGTCTGAGGAAATGTTAATTGATTTAACTTTGTAGTTTTTCTGAAAAGTGACATTAAGTTTATGAAAATAATAGGAAGTAATTCAGCAACATTCATATTTGTATTATACAACTAAAAATCCCATATTTGCGAATTAAAAAGTTGGAAGATTGTTTAGAACTTGAACATGACCTAAAAAGAAATTTTTTGATACTTCANTCCTTTTATCATCACATAAATGACCTATGATGTTCCAATGATCCATATTATTGATTTTTTGCCAATACCATTGTCCAGGGATTAAGATATCATNACTATCAAANTTAATAATTGGATCTGNNCCATTTACTCCNGTTTTAGGCCCGTACATAGAAACAGAGTTTACTACACCATCATTTTCATACCATGTTGAATCAGTTGATGAACCATCGCCCCAGAAACCCGATCGAGAACCTATTAGCTTTGCTCTTGATTTAGTTATTATGGAAGTTCCTTTTGAAGGAATATGATTGATTGAGTTTGTTTTTCTTTTTGTAGTTGAGGTTACTAATGAAAAATAATAAACATCAGGGTCAGCCATTAAAANTCCGTTTAATTCTTTTGCTCCCTCTAAACTTAAATCCCAAGAGCATATATTTTTAGTTTTAAAAGCCTGGTGCTTTCTAAGCCTATTTAAATAACTAGGCCATCTTTCATTATCAAATCTGTAAAAACCCCATTGTTCTAAATCAAAATCAAAAAATCTATTACCACCTACTAGACCAGCAATTCCAACAAAATATTGTATAAAAGGAATTGTTTTTGTTACAATTCCAGTAAGTGTAGTCCCATTGTTTGGACCCGATATAGAAGTTATACTTCTTATCATTTTACTATTGATTTCACTTAATAAAGGCGAGCTTTCTAATTCATTATTATCTCCATAAAATGAATTCGATAATAGATAAAGAAGCATTCTTGATGTTTGGGAGCCCATACTATGCCCAATCAAATGAATTGGNTTATTTTCATCCCATTCCTTATATAAAGGGTCTTGATAATATTTATTTTTTGGCTTTTGAATTATTCCATACTTTTCAGAATGGTATTTACCATAATCAACTTGNCCACCTTTCAATTGATAGTATACTTCAATTGCTCTTTCCCAGTTTGAAGAAATTGGGCCAACTGAAACTTCTAATACATCAAAACCTTCACTTTTTAACATATCCACATAATTACTTTTTCCACCCCAATAATTATAGCTACCCATTTCATCAGGCCCCCAACCCATAAAACCATGAATTAGTACAATTGGATAATTATTCTGAGCGATTAGAGCACTAAATAATATTAAATACTGAAATAAAACCTTAATCAAAACTTAACATCTATTTGCAGACCATTAATTAAATAGCCAGTTCCATACATATAAGATCCAATCTTTATGGAAGTTAAATTTTTTGAATAATTTAAACCAATACCGGAAGCACCAAAGANAGTATTAAAAAGCTTACTATTATTATTTTGATTAACCTTCCTAGATGAGCTGCCAATATAAAATTGAAAATTTTGTTTTAAATTGAATACTCCTCCAAAAAATATGTCATTAAATGTTAATTTTTTGTTTGAAATTAAATCAATAAATATTTCTAAGGGAAGATGTTCTAAGTTTTTTGCAGAGCTAATAACTATATCTGGATTTATGATAGAATTAGTATTGTTATTATTAAAAAGGTTTGTATTTATTTGATTAATTGAAATACCTATATGTGTATTTATNTTTGGAATGAAGAAGTTGCTGCCTATTGATATGAAAGGAACCTGAAAAAAATAATCTTCTAGTTGAGAAAATAAATGTTCATAACGTATCCCAAACCTTAAAGGAAAATTTTCTATCTCCTTAGCGAATAATAAAGTAAACCAATTTTCAGATGACTGGTAATTACCTTTTAATATTTTATTTTCATCATATTTATCAAAAATACCATATGATAAATTTTTAAGAGAAAATGAAATATTCCCTCTTTTAGAAACAAAATTAGCTCCAAAACTTTGACTACTAATTCCATTTTTATAATTAATTATGCTTGTTTTAATTATTCTTTCATCATTTTTCACAGATGGATTATTTTTTATTGATAAAAGATTTGGAATTAAATATCCTGCTCCCCCTAAAGAAAGAGAAGTTGAAGAGTAAAATGAATTAATTGCAGAATATTGAGTCTGTCCGCTGGCAAAAGATATAATTAAGATAATAGTTATGATATTCATTTTAATTTAAGTTTAAAGGATCTCTATGAATCTTAACTCTACATTTATTATAATTTATTTTAAAAATTTTTTGCTTTAAAAAATTAGTTTCCACAAACTTGTGTAATTTTTTTGAATTTGGATCAAAAGATTTTGACGATTTTAAAATAAATTGAAACCTATATTGATTTCTAATTTTTTCATAATAACATGGTGCTGGACCCAAAACTTCTAACCCTTTATACTTTCCTCTTATATTATCCTTAAACCTTTGAGCTATTGAAAATAAATATGATTTATTTTTACCCACCATCTCTATTTTTGATAACCAACTATAAGGAGGGTAATTTAACTCTTCTCTTTCCTTTAGAATTAATTTATAATACTTTTTTACTTCTAACATGGTAGCGTGTTGGATTGCTAAATTATCCGGCGAAGATGATTGAATAATAACTTCACCGGGTTTTTGGCTTCGACCAGCTCTTCCTGATGCTTGATAAAGTAATTGGAAAGTTTTTTCTCCAGATCTAAAGTCTGGTATGTTTAAGCCAATATCTGCATCAACAACTCCAACAAGTGTTGCATTGGGAAAATCTAATCCTTTTGCAATCATTTGGGTCCCAATTAAAATATCAATATCCTTATTTTTAAACATTTTTAAAGTGTCTAACAACACATTAGTTCCTTGAGCAGAATCAGTGTCTAATCTCGCAAATCGCGCCTTTGGAAATGTTTTTTTAATAACTAATTCAATTTTTTGAGTTCCTGCTCCTAAATATTTAATTGATTTTGAATTACAATATAAACAATTTCCTATTGTTTTGTTGAAATAGCCACAAGAATGACATATGAGCTTTGAAACATTTTTGTGGTATGATAAAACCATTTTACAAAAGGGACAATTCATATTTTCCTCACAATCAAAACAATGAATGACTGGAGCATAGCCTCTTCTATTTTGTAAAATAATTATCTGCTCTTTTTTATTTAATCGTTCTTCAATTTTACTTTGGAGAAGCCCAGAAAAAATTAAACCAAATTTCCCTGATTCAATTTGTTCAGTTTCCATATTTACAAGATGGACCTTCGGGTATTTAGATTCTCCATAACGGTTAGGCAAACCTATATATTTTATTTTTTTATTAAGATAATTATAATAAGTNTCTAANCTTGGCGTAGCGCTTGATAATAAAACAACNGCATTTANTTTTTTTGCACGAATTAAAGAAACATCTCTAGCATTATANCTTGGAGATGGACTTTCTTGTCTAAAAGANGACTCCTGTTCNTCATCTACAACAATTAAACCTAANTTTTTTAATGGTNCAAAAACTGAACTTCTAGCCCCTATAACAATCTTATACTNATTATTAACAATTTTATTCCANGTNATCCATTTTTGAGCTTTNGTTAATTTAGAGTGCCAAAGNGCTACTTTTTCACCAAAAACAGATCTAAACCTTCCTGCTATTTGNGGTGTTANTGAAATTTCAGGCAATAAAATTATTGCTGATCTNTTTTGAGAAATACAATGTTTGACCGCATTGATAAAAACTTCAGTTTTTCCACTNCCTGTTACNCCGTGTAATAAAAANGNNGNAAATNTTNTTGATTTCAGAGANCTTAAAATCTTAGCATTAGCNTTNTTTTGTTCTTTATTAAAATCTATNTNTTTATTAATTGGATCAAAAGTGTGTTTTTNTAATGNCGTATCTAAAAAAANATTTTTTATTTTTACTAANTTCTTTTTTTCAAGTGCTCTACATAATGGTAGTGCNTNAGGGCTNATANTTTTTAANTTTGAAATAAAAGCTGATTTTAAATTCTTTGTTAAAAAGTCAACTATCTTAAACTGATTGGGTGCTTTTAACTTTAATTTTTTTATTTCATTTAAATCTATACTTTTTTTTAATATTACGACTAATTCTGATTTTGGATGATAAGCTTCCGTTATGTTGAACGGAATAATAGTTTTAACAACCTTACCTATTGGAGTATGATAATAATTACTAATCCATTTAGCTAAAGACCATAACTCTTTTGTTATAATCAAAGATTCATCTACAAATTCAATCGATTTTAAATATCCTTTATATGAAGTCTTTTCTCTTATTAAAACAATAATTCCAATCGTTGATTTTGTTTTAAAAGGAGCTCTAATGCGAGATCCTATTTTAATTTTAGACTTTAAAGCTTCAGGTACTTTATAAGTAAAAGTTTGAAACCCGGATATGGGAAATGCAACGTCTGCATACATAGAGGTATAATTTCTTAGTTATGATTATGATTTAATCACATAAACTTTTACAGTTGATTTAATCTTTTTT
>NZIX01000035.1 GCA_002691785.1 Fidelibacterota bacterium
CTGAGCTCTAAAATTAGTTTTATCAGAGATTGGAAATGCAAACCCAAATCTTGGTAAAATTGCGGTATGAGCTTCTACTTCTTTCCAACCATCTCTATCAATTCTATTATTAACTGTATTTATCGTACTTAAACCTGCATCATCAGCTTTTCCATCCCCATCAGAATCCGGGCCCATGTTGTTAGGATTCCACTGTTCAAGTGAAAATCCCGCCTTTATCACAACGTCGCTGTATTCAATTTGATCTTGGATATAAAACCGGTTGCTAACAGGGTTCCCAGGAGCAGATCCATGAGTGCTTTGATTGTAATCATCTGTTTCATCACCAAAAATATCATACCCTACGTTAGTTGTGTAAGCGTTTCTGTAAGAACTAAATCTCCAATCTAATAAATCGGAAGCGTCTCCAACAACGCCGTCACTATTATAATCTCCAACTTCGGCTCCTGTTACTGTTCCATCGCCATCTGTGTCAGCTTTGGAAATTTGCTCATAGATTTCATAACCCTGATTTATTTGATAAACTCTTAATTTGGTTGTGTAGCTTTCAATCCCCGCTTTTATTTCATGCTTACCAAATGAGTTAACGTAGTCTAATCTCAAGCCCATTTGACTTTCATTCCTATGGCTGTAACCGCCGTCTTGATATCCATGCCCAGTAAAGTAAACAACATCTTCAGCTGATAATGCTTGTTTACCATCTGCTCGGTGATAATAAGTTGACGAACCCCATGCTTCATTTCGCATTCCATAAGATTCCCAAGGTTTGTCACCTACTTCATAAATGCTGTTAATGCCACCATTGTAATCTGTCGTTTCATAATTTTTTAAACTCAAAACAGTATTTACGTACGAATCTTTTGATAATGAAACTGTACCATTTAAATAAAACATATTCATCGCAGAGTTATTGTTAGTCGCATTGTTCCAGTTTAGAAGTTGATTATTATTCCAGTTTTCTGTAGCTGAATAGTTATAACCAGAGTATCCTAGCTTAAATCTAATTCCACCCAACTCAACACCAAGATTACCAGCCAATCTAGTTCTCTCATTTCCATTGTTTCGCATTGGACCCCATTTTCTAGCATAGTCCGTCCCTACAATATAGCTGGTGTCCATAATTACATTACCAGCACTATCCATACTAGACGTAGCTCTAGAAACCTCATCAAAGTAAAAGACACCATCACTTAAAACCCCAAGAGTTGAATCAGTAGGTGCCTCCTGCCAAACATTTGACCCAGCACCTTTTAGTGCATCAAAATTTTGAAACGTATTTACGTTTGCAAATGGATGAGAACCATAACTAGGATTTCTATCTGAGGTGTTTTGTTGTTCAGCCATAACCCAAAATCTTAAATTATCTCCTAAAGGACCACCAACTTCAAAGTTGTTTACGCTATATCCATAATTATATAGCGCATTTGGGTCAGTCCCTGCTTCAGAATCTCCTATATCAAAAACCGATTCAAAGCTACCAGAAAGTTTTTGAGCTCCGCTTTTACTGGTCACATTTATAATACCTCCATTAGCTCCTCCGTATTCAGCTCCAAACCCACCAGCTTCTAAAGAAATCTGTTCCATGCCTGCTTGGCTTAAGCCCCCAGTCGCGTTACTCCCTGCCCAGTGATCCTTCATCAAAACACCATCAACATAATATGCGTTGTCACTCTCTCTTCCACCTCTAACATGGTTATCGACCACCCCAGCTTGTAATCCAACAATATTATCAACAGACCTCAGCGGAAGGGTTTCGATTACTTCTGTTGAAATAACTCTTTTAGTGTTGGTTGCATCTCTTTTTACGAGCGGCTTTTCCGCGAGCACCCTAACCTCTTCGCCTTCAATCGCAGATTGCTTTAATTCTACATTTAAAACTGTAGTGAGATCTAAATTAACATTTACATTCTCTACTATCTTTGTTTGAAATCCAATATACTGAAACTTTACAATATATGATCCAACAGGAACATTTACGATAGAAAATGAACCATCTTCAGAAGAAGCGACCCCTATGGCAGTCCCTTCAATAGAAACGTTAGCCC
Source organism: Fidelibacterota bacterium (assembly GCA_002691785.1). Taxonomy (GTDB): domain Bacteria; phylum Fidelibacterota; class Marinisomatia; order Marinisomatales; family UBA1611. The sequence continues at coordinate 2,046 of NZIX01000035.1, forward strand.
CAACGAGAAGAGTACCGTCACTTGAAGATAAAGATCCTTTAATTTTACCCGCAGTCTGTGACCAAGCAAAAGATAAAAAAAGCGAAAAAGAAAGTATAGTAAGAATTTTTCTCATATTATTTTCTCCACAATAGTTTTTTTAAGTAAATTTTATATGGAATACGAAGATGAACAAGGAATATTTGTTTAAATGCAAATTGCCTGTAAAAAGTTTCAGATCCCAAAAATAATCTTAATCAGAAGCTAGTTCCTCATTCCATAGGAGTCAAGAAAAAAATTTATACAACAATTTCAATACCTTTTAAAAGTGTTTATTCTATTTAAAAATGTTGCTATTTTTTATTTCTTGCCCATTGAAACTCTACAATTGGAACCCATCTTTCTAAGATAGGCACATAGGGAAGCAACCGTGAATCTTTTCCATAAGGAAACTCTCCTGATATAAATTTGTAACCTGTCGTAATTCGAAAATCCCTTGATTTATTCCAACTGAAAAGAAGTTTGTTTTCTATTGAATAGTTCCCATCATAACCCGGAAGAGCAATGAGATCTAAATCAAAAAGAATCTCAAATTTTCCACTTATTGCTCTCTCAATATCTATTCCTGTGTGGAATCCCCATCCGTTGTAGAAGACGCCCAACCTATGATAAACCAATGGCAGATCTATTGTAGAAATGGGGTTTAAATCCCCCAACACAATTCCTATGTCTAACCCACTGCTTAACGACAACTTGGTGTCTTTAAAACTTCTAGTACCAATAAAAGACCCTGAAAAGGAAAACATGTGGGGTATCTCGTGTTCTGGCGCAATAACTTTTCCAATCCCATCACCTGACAACATATTTAAAAGCATTGTTGGGTAAGTCAATCTGTATTGACTTGCTGTTTTGTATCCAAAAAGACTCTTTTGTGCTTCTTTAATTTCTAAGTTTGGAATCAGAAAAAACCACCCTGGGTGAATACTGAATTCTGCATAATTAGAATATCCATATCTTAAAGGTTGAAACAAGCCTATTTCCCACCGCCCTTGTTCTATAATTTCAGCAGAGTGAGAGCTCCAAGTTTTTTCATCAGCAGACAATAACGTTACAAAGATAATTACTTTTATTAAACGTTTCATTCTGTCCCCTTCCTTATTCACTTTCAAAGTTAAAGTATGAACTTACAGCAATGTGATCACTTAACTCCCAAGCTCCTTGATGAGTAACGCTGCTTGACCATGATCCATTTGTAAAAAGATAATCTAATTTTCTGTCATATTTCACGCTGTCTTTCTCAAAACTGGTGCTCGGAGCATGTGTAAAATGATTAGGAAGGTTCGCGTCTTCTAGGTTGATTGCTGCATCATAGGAGTTGTAAAGGGGAACCATAAGATCGGGTTCGCCTTCAAAATGTCCAAAGTATGTGCCCCAATAAGCTTCATTGTTCTTATAATCCCCATCACAAACATCACCTTCACACTTATCCGCCTCGCAAAAATCAATCTCTGAACCTGGAGGAACGGAGTTTAAATCTCCTCCGGCTACAAATAAATCTCCGTTATTATTAATTTCATCTAGAACCTCTATATATTTATCTATGTGTTTTTGCTTTGTATTATCAGTAGCAAAGGCTGTCGCATGAATGTTTACAGCATAAAAATCTTTCCCATTTTGAACCAAATCAGGAATTTTTGCTTTTATTATATTTCTTCTTAGGTAAAAGTATTGCTCTATCGAGCTCTGGTCTGTTCGAAGAGCCAGTGGAATTCTCTCTGCGCTTTCTAATTTGTACTTTGAAAGGATTGCGTTCCCACCATCAACCATCCCCAAACCATCGCTTGGTGCAAACTGAGTCTTATACATCGAAGCATAAGCCCCATAGTTTAAATTTGTATTATCAAGTAAAAACTGAATTTGATTAATATAACCAGATCTTTTTGATAAAAAGTCAACCTCCTGCAATAACACCACATCTGGATCAATACTGTTTAACTTTTCAGAAATAGCCATCAGAGATTTTTCAACCAATGTTTTTTCTTTTATAACACTATCACCACAAGACTCAAAACTCCATGGAAATCGAGCGAGGCCTAATCGAATGTTCCAAGTTAAAACCCGAACACTCCCTCCATCGTAAGCCAAACTGTCATTAATTTCAAGCGCTTCAAACATTACAGCTTCTAAATCAGACGAGTCTTCAAAGGTTTCAACCCACGGCTCACAGCTTAATAAAAACAATAAAACAATAAAATTTATAACTATTTTCACAACCCCTCCTTTCAATTCAATAATTTTAAAACGTTGTCAACGGGCCTTCCTATGATTGCCACGCCCCCCTTTACAACAATTGGCCTTTCAATGATCTTTGGATAATCAATAATTAGGTTAATAACAGACTCATCACTGTTTACACCCACATTTTGTAAATTATTTTTAACATCAATATCATTTTTCCTTATAAAGTCTATTGGCTTTTTATTCAACTTTTTTGAAAGAGCTAAAATAAGCTCTTTTGTAAAACCCGTTTTTAAATACTCTATTTTTCGATATTTTACCTTTCTTTCATCAAGAAGAGTAACCACTCCTCGACTCTTTCCTCACCTAGGGTTGTGATAAACAGTAATTAAATCCACTTGATATCCTTTTAATTTTCATCGATAAAACTTACACTATAATTTTTACAATTTCCTTAATTTAAAAATAAAAGAATTTTAAATGTTTTATATAAAAAAATAAGATTATAGTTTTTATTATTTAATCTTTTAATGTATAATTAGATTNTATTTAAATAAAATTAATAACAAGAATGTGAATTTAGACGATACTGATAAAAAAATAATCAACGAGTTACAGCTCTCTGGTAGGAAGTCTGCAAGCAACATTGCTGAAAAAATTAAAGTCTCTGTTCCAACAGTTACTGAGAGGATTAGAAAGCTTCAAGATTCGGGAGTCATATTGGGTTTTCAAGCTATCATAAGCCCTTCATCAGTTGGCCTAGACATCTCTGCAATTATTACTGTAATATCAGGTTCTTCAAAAAATTACAAAGAGGTTACCTCTAAGGCTAAGAAAATGCCTGAAATAACACAATGTTTTAGCACAACTGGCGCAGGCTCTCATAAATTAATCGTTACAACAAAAAACTCCACTTCTCTTGAAGAGTTGTTGAGAAAAATACAAGCTTGGCCTGGTGTTGTTAGAACAGAGACCCAAATTATTTTATCTTCCTATAAAAGAAGATCTACAGTACCAGTCTAAGCTTTCTCATGGTTTAACTTACTTTCAAAACTAATTAAGGAATCTTTATGAATAAAGTAATTGCAGAATACATTTGGCTCGATGGCCATCAACCAACCCAAAAATTACGCTCTAAAACTAAAGTCCTGAATGGACCTATCGACAGCCTATCAAGTCTTCCTAAATGGGGNTTTGACGGCTCAAGCACCAATCAAGCCGATGGAAACGATAGCGACTGTATGCTTAACCCAGTTTATTATGTTCCTGATCCAATTCGTGGCGAAAACAGTTTTCTGGTAATGTGTGAAGTCTTGAACGCAGATGGGTCAACTCATAAAACCAACCACAGGGCTGCTCTAGCATCTCTTTCTGAAAAACTAGACCACGAGGAAGCTTGGTTTGGAATTGAACAAGAGTATACTTTATTTGAAGGACGCTCACCTCTTGGTTGGCCTGAAGGTGGCTACCCTGCACCTCAAGGCCCTTTCTATTGCGGTGTTGGAGCAGATGAGGTCTTTGGCAGGGAAATTGTTGAGGANCATCTGGAACTCTGCATCGAAGCAGGCTTAGAAATTTCAGGTATAAATGCAGAAGTAATGCCCGGGCAATGGGAGTATCAAATTGGCCCTCTTGGCCCACTTGAATCCGCAGATCAAATGTGGATATCCCGNTGGTTGCTTTATAGAATATCTGAAGATTTTGGAGTTAGCGCAACACTCCATCCAAAACCAGTAAAAGGTGATTGGAATGGTGCAGGAGCACACACCAACTTTAGTACTAAGTCTATGAGGTCTGAAGGAGGAATAAAAGTGATTAACGCCGCATGCGAAAAACTTAAAGAAAAGCACAGTGAACATATTGAAGTGTATGGCGCACATAATGAAGAAAGATTAACCGGGCTTCATGAAACTTGCAGCATAAAAGAATTTCGCTATGGTATAAGTGATCGAGGGGCATCAATCAGAATCCCAATGCAAACATCAAATGATGGTTTTGGCTACCTTGAAGATAGAAGGCCCTCAGCAAATATGGACCCTTATAAAGTCTGTTATGCACTTCTCAAAACAACTTGTGGTTAAGCCCAATAAATAAAGAAGCTTTATTTAAACGCTCTACTTTCATGAGATCATCATTTATAGAGAGGATTCAACTACTGCAAATAGACTAACCAGGAACTCTTAATAAAGAAAGCTTAACCTAACATACGAGTAAGCAATATTAAAAACTTTAATAGTTGGTTTAAACTATTATATTTTTTTGCCAAAAGCTAGGGACTCTCCCTGTTCTTTTATTTCATTAAAACCAATTTGCTTATAAAAGCCAATTGCGTTTTGATTCTTCTTNCTNACAATAAGGTGCACTCCCTTAATGCCTTGAGACTGTAGACGGTTTAAAAAAACTTCGATCAGCTTACGGCCATACCCCTTACTTTGAGCAACAGGTAAAATATCAATATGAAGATGTGCAGGGTAATCTTCTAGTCCTTCTATTGCAAAATGATTCTGATGTAGATATCGAATGAAATTAGCGTCTAAAGACCTTTCTTNCTTATCTGGAAGAAGATAGCGATTTCGTAACTCAGGAAACCATTTTTTTTCACACTTTTTATAAAAACTCGAGGACTCTGCCGTACCTAAAATATAACCGCATGGATAATAATTTAACGTTAAAACAAAACATAACTCTGGCTCAAAAACAGCATATGGAGCTGCAAACAAATGTCCTGCTAAATCTGGGTCTTTTAGGTGAGGGGTTGCATCGACACCATTATGACCTGTCAATAGACAAATTCGATAAAGCGAGTTTAAATCTGTAATGTGATATGGTCGAATTTTGAAACTCATCTCCTTAACACCTTTATCTTTTAGTTTAAAAAACTATAGTTTTATTTAAAAGTATCTCAACGTCTTTCTATACTTTCAAAAACTCCTTTTTCGCGGTTTTTTTCTACTTTGTCCCATTCAAAAAATTGACCATTCATTGCTATATAAACACCGCTAGATAAAGACTGAGCATATGCAATAGCTCCTCCTAAGTTGAACAAACCATCACTACTTCCAAACTTATACGGAATCATAGCTCCTGTCAAAACAATGGTTTTATCCATTTTTTTTTCAGCAAGCATTTTACCTGTTATTGTCATAGTGTCTGTACCATGAGTGATAACAATTTGATCTTCCTCAGAATCTATACATTTGCTCACAATTAATTCTCTTTGGTTAGGTGTCATATCTAAACTATCAATCAACATTAGCTTTTCTATATTGACATCAACTCTGGATCTACCCAACTCTAAAATTTCAGTCATATGAGTTTCTTTAAAGTAAAGGCTTCCCTTAATTTCATCGTATTCTTTATCAAAGGTTCCCCCAGTAATTAAAATTTTTAATGTCATGATATCCTCACTTTATACTACAAACTTTATTAAACTCTTTTTTCTCTAATTTTGGAATACGTGTTTTATCAGAAGGAAACCCAACAGGAATCAACAAGTAAGCTCTTTCATTTTTAGGCCTTTTTAATACTTTTTCTAAAAACCCCATCGGACTTGGAGTGTGTGGAAGACAAGCTAAGCCTGAGTTGTGAAGCGCCATTATTAAAAAGCCACATGAAATTCCAACAGATTCATTTACATAATAATTTTTTTTCTTTTTTATTCCATTTAAGTCATAAACCTCTTTAAAAACAATAATTAAATATGGCGCTTCTTCTAAAAAGGGCTTTTTCCATTCTGTTTCAAATTTATTAAGATCTTTAAGCCAGTCATCTGGCGCTCTGTGGCTATAAAACTCTTTTTCTTCTTTTTCAGCTGCAACCCTTATTTTTTTTTTAACTTTTTCATTCTCTACCAACACAAAGTGCCATGGCTGTTTATTAGCTCCTGATGGTGCAGTTAATGCAGCCTTTATAGCATTTTTAATTATAGATATGGGAAACTTTTTTTTTGAAAACTCTCTAACAGATCTTCTCTTGGTGCTCTCCAATAAAAAATCTTTAGATTTTTGAATCATTTCTCTTTGATTCATCTTTTTAAAATTTAATTTTTTAAATGCCATAAATATTAATCTTGTTGTATTTTTTAATGTAAACTACGTACAAACGCTATGCGTCCTCTTGAAATCCTAACATTAGTTCTTGCAACAGGCTCCTTTGTTGCACTAAAGACCCATCAAAAGAGAAAGGTATTTCTTTATCTTCTTTTCACAACATCTTTATGTTCAATATTACAATATTATTTTGAAGGAATCCGCTGGCAATTTATACCTGTTACATATTCACTGCCTTTAATGTATGTTTTTCATAAAGTGAATAGCCAGTCTTTAACAACATTAAAAAGCTCTTTTTTAATTTTTATGTTAGTCTTTGGTTTTATTTTATCATCAACTATACCCGTATTCCAGCTCCCAAATCCTGGAGGGCCCCACAAAATCGGAACTCATACATTTCACTGGGTAGACTCTTTGCGATATGAGCACTTTACCGATGAAGACACCACTGATTTTCGTGAAATTATAGTTCAAACCTGGTTCCCAACTAAAGATATCCAAGAGTTAGAGCCTGAGCCTTATTTAGACTATATAGAAATTCGAGGATCTACTATGGCTGCAGCGGCTGGATTACCTTCTTTTCTTCCTGGGTATCTGAATTATATTACATCCAATAGTTTTAAAAACACCGCCTGCATAGCAAAAAACACACCTGTTTTAATTTTTTCTCATGGTATCACTGGCTCGAGACATCTACACCAAGCTATGTTTGAGTTTTTTGCTAGTCGCGGTTATGTTGTTTTTGCTCCAGATCACAGCTATGATGCAAACATAACTATTTTCCCCAATAAAAAAATAGCTGATTATCGATCAGAAATTACTGGTCACCCCGACAGCGTTAATGTAAGAAAGATGCAAATGGAAACACGGACCTTTGACATTTCGTTCATTCTAGACCAAATAAATAAAATTAACTCAGGAAAGATTGATTCACCCCTTAAAGGAAAGCTTGATTTAAGCTCCGTTGCTGTAGGTGGGCACTCTTATGGGGGAGCTACCGCAACAAATGCGGCATACAACGATACCAGGGTTAAAGCATGTTTTAACTTAGATGGTTGGATAAGTCCTCTTCCAGAAAAAGTAATAAAAGATGGAATTAAAGCTCCTTTCCTTTTTGTTGGTCGCCCATCTTGGGAAAACTCTGACTATCCTGATAATTACAAACGCCTTGAAATGTTATTTGATAAGTCTCAAAACCCTAAATATCGATTAATTCTCAAAAAAACCAAACACCTTGACTATACAGACATCCCTCTTTATTCTCCAATTGTTAAATATGTGGTAGATGTAGGAGACATTCCTGCTTCAAAAAGTGCATTCGTTTTGAATAATTTAGTCTATGAATTCCTAGAAAAAGAGCTCATTAAATCGGAGGACAATAATTTTGATACTATCCTTTCGGAAAAGCTTATTTCAACTTTTTAGACTATGAAAAAATATTTTGAAATTGGATTCGGGTTAATATTAATTATAATTGGCTTTATTGGTGGTCTAGTTCCGGTTTTTCAAGGATGGGTTTTTGGTATCCCTGGCTTAATTCTTTTGTCAAAATATTCTTCCTTTGCAAAGAAAATATTAATCTGGGGACAAAAAAAGTCTGGGCTTAAAAAATAAATTAAACTCGTTTTATTCAATATAGTGAATTCATAATTTATATTATTCTATTTATCTCTTTTTAAATCAAATTTGTTAATAAAGACCATTTGAATTATTACGATTATGCCTTTAAAACGTTCTAAGATTACAGCCATTATAGGTGGTCAATGGGGTGACGAAGGCAAGGGTAAAATAACTGATTTTTTTGCTGGAGAGGCTGATTACGTTGTTCGATTTCAAGGTGGAAATAATGCTGGACACACCGTAATTGTAAATGGAAATACTTTTAAACTTCATTTAATTCCTTCCGGAATAATTTATGGGACTCCAATTAGCGTAATTGGGAATGGCGTCGTTGTTGATCCTAAGGTTCTTATAAATGAAATTGAATATATTATTGGCAAAGGGATTAATCCAAAACTACTAGTTAGTGATAGAGCAAATGTTATTATGCCTTATCATATAGCGCTCGATGCAGCTCTATCAAACCACCAAGGAAAACTAGGAGCGGGCAGCACCCGAAGAGGAATTGCTCCAGTATATGCAGATAAAATGTATAGAAATGGTATTCGGATGGTTGACTTACTCGAGCCTGATATTTTTAAAGAAAAACTCGAAAAAAGCTATTCTTTTTCAAAAGAACTTTTGGAAAAATCCCTGAAAGTACCTTTTAAGACTTCATTAAATAAAATTTTTGATACCTACTTAGATTATGGTTCCAANCTATCAANNTATATCAANGANACTTCCTTTGAATTGCANAANGCGAATCAAANCGGTAANTCNATCTTGTTTGAGGGNGCACANGGTATAAGTTTAGANGTAGACCATGGAATCTATCCNTATACAACCTCTTCAAATACTACNGCAGGTCATATTTCAACTGGAACCGGNGTTAACTTTAGAAACGTTGATAGNNTAATNGGTGTTGTTAANGCATATTTAAGTAANGTTGGAGATGGATATTTACCNTCNGAAATTCATGATNACAGNGCNAAGTTNATTCGAGAAAAAGGTAACGAGTACGGAACTACTACTGGCAGNCCNAGAAGAATTGGTTGGNTTGATCTNGTTCANCTTAGACAAGCNGTCAGAGTAAATGGGTTAACAGATATTGTTTTAACTAAACTAGATATTTTNAATGGGCTAAAAGAAATTAAAGCATGCATTGGTTATGANNTTGAANAAAAGGTTATTAAAGAAATGCCNGCAAGNTTAACAANGTTTCGAAANGCTAAGCCTATTTATAAAACCCTCTNTTGTTGGGATTCTCTTCCNNAGGAANTATGGAAAAAAGNTTTTAAATCNTTGCCTGATTCATTAAAGAGCTACATTGNTTTTATCGAANNCGAANTTAATTGTNATGTCAGTATTNTTTCTGTTGGCCCTCAACGCCATGAAACCATTATACGATAGTGGCTTNTACTCAAGAAACTATTGATTTCTCCCANCTTTCTGAAAAAGNAATTAAANCTAAACTTTNTGAATTAAACATTCCTCTTACCACNNCNGAAGTACTAAAAATTCAAAAAGACATGTTAAAGAGACCNCCCTCTNTAGCAGAGCTTATTTTATTTTCNATTCAAGGTTCNGANCATTGCAGNTATAANAGTAGNCGCAATCATTTAAAAANTTTTACAACTGAAGGTCCTGATGTTGTACTTGGGGCAAAAGAGGATGCCGGAGTTGTTTCAATAGCAACAGATAATAAAGGAGACCGTTGGTGCGTTGTTATGAGCCACGAGTCTCATAACCACCCTTCCCAGATAGTTCCATACGAAGGTGCCGCAACTGGGGTCGGCGGAAATGTTAGAGATGTTCTATGTATGGGGGCTGAAGTTATCGCATGCTCAGATTCTCTTAGGTTTGGAGAAATAGAAAAAAGTAAAACAAAGTGGATTCACGAAGGGGTTATTTCCGGAATTGCAGGATACGGAAATCCCTTGGGAATACCTAACATTGGCGGAGATCTTTATTATCACAGTGGCTACAATGAAAATTGTTTAGTAACCTTAGTTACTTTAGGTGTCGTTAGAGAAAATGACATCATTCACTCTTATGCACCAAAAAATGCTGATAAGTACGACTTAATACTCATTGGAAAAGCAACCGATAATAGTGGTTTTGGTGGAGCTAGTTTTGCCTCGCTAGAGCTTGAAGAAGAAAAAGCAGAAAAAAATAAAGGTGCGGTTCAAGAACCAAATGCTTTTTTAGAAAGACATCTTCTTAAATCCTCTTACAGTCTTTTTAAAATTTTAAAAGATAAAAACCTAATTAAAAATGTTGGTTTTAAAGATCTTGGAGCAGGTGGCGTTGCTTGTGCAAGCGTCGAGCTTGCAGATACGTCAGGGTATGGAGCAAAAGTTTGGATGGACAAAATTCATATTGGAATGGAGGGCCTGCACCCATCTGTCTATCTATGTAGCGAAACCCAAGAAAGGTTTATGTGGGTGAGTCCTCCATCAATAACCCCTTTAATTTTAAAGCACTACAATGATACCTTCGCACTTCCAAATGTTAGCAATAAAGCAAAAGCATCTATTGTTGGAAAAATAACCAAANATAAACAATATATAGTTTACAATGGCTNTGAAGAAATTATTAATGCTTTAGCCTCTGATGTTACTGAGGGTTTTTTATATAACCGCCCTTATAAAGAGCCTAAAAGAAACCTTAAAGAACCAGATATCAAAGAACCAACGGATTATAATCAAGTACTTTTATCAATTTTATCACATGAAAACATGGCTAGCCGTGAGCCGGTTTTCGAAAAATATGATAAACAGGTTCAAGGGCGATCGTATGTTGAACCTGGTCAAGCTGATGCTGGTGTAATCACTCCTTTTAATTCAAGTGAATATCCAAAAGAAATTCGAAAGGTTGGGATTGCACTATCAACAGACCACAACCCAAGATATGGTCTTATTGACCCTTATTGGGGTGGTGTGAATGCCGTTGTTGAATCCATGAGAAATGTCGCTTCAGTTGGAGCCACTCCTCACGCTCTTTCTGATTGCCTTTGCTTTGGAAACCCTGAAAACCCTCATCAAATGTGGGAGTTTGTTGAAAGTGTTCGAGGGATTAAGGACGCCTGTAACAAAATAACACTTAAAGACCATCCAAGCCACCCGACTCCTATCATTGCTGGTAATGTAAGTTTTTATAATGAATCAAAAAATGGATCAATTCCTCCAAGTCCAATAATTAGTTGCCTTGGTAGGCTTAAAAACGCAGAAAAAGCAATTAATATACACTTTAAAAAACCAGATTCTGTTTTAGTTATGGCGGGCCAAAGAAAAGATGAACTCGGTGGGTCCATTTATTATCAGTTAAATAATGAACTTGGTTTTAATCTTCCTAAACCAGATTTAAATGAGGTAAAAAATCAAATTTTTCTCATAACAGAGTGTATAGATCGAGACCTTTGCCTGTCTTGTCATGATATCTCTGATGGTGGAGTCGCTTCAGCCCTTTCTGAAATGACNTTTGAAAATGAAATNGGNTGNAGCGTAAATATTCATTCACCTTTGAGAAAAGACGCTGTTTTATTTTCAGAGACTGGCGGATTTATTTTAGAAGTAGAAGAGCAGAAATTAAAAGACGTTAAATCACTCTTTAGATTATACAATGAAACATTTTTTATTATTGGTACCACAAATAACTCAAAAAACATATTACTAAATGATGTAATAAATATGCCTATTCATATTTTAAAGGAAACCTGGCTAAGAAGCCTTCGTGAGAAATTAAAATGAAAAAAATTAACTATAAGTCAGCAGGGGTTGATATTGAGGCTGGCAATACTGCCGTTGAGCTCATTAAAGAGGAAGTTAAATCAACGTTTACAAAGAGTGTTTTGACGGGATTGGGTAGCTTTGGGTCTCTATTTGACCTCAAGCCCATACTAAGTANTTATGATAATCCCGTTTTAGTTCAAAGTATCGATGGTGTTGGAACTAAAACCATTATTGCTCGAAAACTAAACAAGTTTGACACAATAGGCATTGATCTTTTAAGTGCNGCTGCAAATGACATACTTGTTATGGGGGCTAAACCACTAACTTTTCTTGACTACATCGCTAACGACAAATTAAAACCTGAGATTATTAAAGAAATTGTATCAGGTATGGTAATTGCTTGTCGNCAAACTGGCGTCTCACTTGTTGGAGGTGAAACAGCAGAGATGCCCGACACCTATCTGCCTGGAGAACATGATTTAGTTGGAGTCATAACAGGTGTCGTAGATAAAAGTAAAATTATCACAGGAAAATCAATTAAAGAAGGAGACTTAATTGTTGGTTTGCCGTCAAGTGGTTTACATACTAATGGGTACTCTTTAGCTCGTAAAATATTTTTTGACATTTCAGGTTTTAATGTGANTGATAAACTTGATACCTTAGAAAAGAACCTGGGNTTAACACTCCTAGAGCCACACATTAATTATACAAATCCGGTTTTATCTACCATAGAGTCAGGTATAACCATAAAAGGCATTGCGCATATAACTGGCGGGGGTCTTGTCGAAAATATTCCAAGGGTTTTGCCTAGTAACTTAGGCGCACAAATAAAAAAAGGTTCTTGGCCCATTCTTCCTGTTTTTAAATTAATGCAATCTATTGGAAATCTAGAAGAAAGTGAAATGTATAAAGCTTTTAATATGGGAATAGGTATGATCTTTATCATTGATCCAAAAGATAGGCGAGCATTAAAAAATCATCTCTTACAATATACAGATTCTTACTTAATTGGTTCTGTTTCGAATACAGGCGCTATAACCATTAGATGAAGCCAAAAATAGCTATTATTCAATTTCCGGGGTCTAATACTGAACGAGAAACTATTTTAGCCTGCCAAAGAAATGACTTGGACCCTGTTGAATTCTTATGGAATGAACCTTTAGACCTTCTAAAAGAATTCCAAGGCTATATTATAGTTGGAGGCTTTTCATATCAAGACAGATCTCGAGCGGGAATAATTGCAGCCTTAGACCCTGTCATGGATCAGATTAAAATCCAAGCAGATCAAGATAAACCTGTTTTGGGAATTTGTAATGGCGCTCAAATTCTAGTAGAGTCTGGTTTAGTTCCAGGCCTAGAAAATTATCAAATTGGTATTTCTCTATCCGAAAACAAGAGAGTAAAAAATGGTCAAGTCGTTGGAATTGGATATTTTAATACTTGGGTCTATTTAAAAAGCTCTTTAAATAATGATCAGTGTGCTTTCACAAGAACCCTAAAGCCCGAAGAAATCATAAACATTCCCCTTGCTCATGGAGAAGGTCGCTTTTTATTAAAGGAGGACCTGTTAGAAGAGTTGATTTCCAACAACCAGATTCCCTTTAGATACTCTAACTCGAAAGGAGACACCCTTGAAGATTATCCAACAAATCCAAACGGGTCTATTTACAATATTGCCGCTGTTTGTAATCAAAGTGGTAATGTTATGGCTATTATGCCACACCCTGAAAGAACAAAGCTTGGAGATGAAATTTTTAAATCTATGAAAGACTTTATAAATAATGGTACGGTATTTAAGAGAACCCTTTTATCAAAAACACAAAAAAGTGTTGAAATAAAGCATTATAAAAGGAAAAAAGAGTGTCTCGAGCTTGTAATTGATATGATTATTACAGACAATGAAGCGCTCTCTGTTGAAAACACCCTAAATCAACTTGGGCATGACGTTTCTATATCAAGGAAAAGTCATTGGGAGATTCATTTAAAAAAGAAGACACCTCAAGCTATAAACTTAATAGAAAAAAGCGGAGAAATTTATAACCCAAACAAAGAATTTATTAGTAAAATTAATAACGAAAAAAACACCGTTACTTTTCTAATTCGACAAAAAGAAGATATGATTGGTAGATCTAAAAAAGAATCTTTAAAAAATAGATTTAAAATTGATAAAATTTTAAACTTAAAGTACGGTGTGCTCTGGAAAGTCAGAGTAAACAGTGGTGATATTAAATCTACCACAAATAAAATTTTACAGTCTAACATCCTATACAACCCACTATCCTATGAATGCTATCGAATCTACTAAACATTATAAAGATCGTATAAAGACCGAACTTAATAATACGCTAACCAAAACCTCATTGCAAAAGGGCTTGAAAAAAACAGGTAAAGTCCGAGACCAATATGAGCTTGATAATCAAATCGCTTTAATTACGACAGATCGCCAAAGTGCATTTGATCGAGTTTTAGCTTCTATTCCATTCAAAGGTCAAGTTTTAAACCTAACTAGCGCTTGGTGGTTTGAGCAGACTAAACACATTATACCTAATCAGGTTATTTCAATTCCAGATCCTAATGTAACCCTTGCAAAAAAGTGCAAAGTGTTTCCAATTGAATTTGTTGTTCGGGGTTATATCACAGGAAGTACTAGTACCTCCCTATGGACGGTATATAAAAATGGAGACCGTGAATATTGTGGAAATATAATTCCTAACGGGCTTCTAAAAAATCAAAAACTAAAAAGCAACATGTTAACACCAACAACAAAAGAAGAACACCATGACAGGCCAATCGCTCCAGATCAAATAATAAGCGAAGGTTGGATGTCCTTAGAAGATTGGAATTATTGCAGTAAAAAAGCATTAGAACTATTTGAATTTGGTCAGAAAAAAGCTGCAGAAAATGGTATGATTCTTGTAGACACTAAATATGAAATGGGCAAAGATGAAGATGGAAACATTTTACTAATTGATGAAATTCACACGCCAGATTCTAGTCGATATTGGATTGCTGATAGCTATGAAGAGAGAATGGAAAAACAACTAGAGCCTCAAAATATTGACAAGGAATTTTTAAGGCTTTGGTTTGTAGATAATTGCGACCCTTATAATGATGAGACGCTGCCAGAAGCTCCAGAGGATCTTGTTTTAGAGCTCTCTAGCCGATATATTTATTTATACGAAACAATTACAGGTGCTCTTTTTCCATTCCCTAATTCAGAAAAATCAATTTATAATAGAATTAATGACAACTTAAAGGAAGTACTATGAAGGCAATTATTATAATGGGCTCCACTGCAGATGAGCCTCATGCAAAAAAGATCACTGNAAAACTTGACGAATATAANATTAACTGGGAGCAGCACGCAGCNTCTGCTCATAAGCAACCTTTAGAAGTTTTAAAAATTCTTGAAAANAACAAAGATAAAGAAAACATTATTTACATCACTATAGCAGGAAGATCAAATGCTCTTTCTGGGTTTGTAGCTGCAAACTCAAACTTTCCAACACTTGGATGTCCTCCCTTTTCCGATAAGGCTGATATGTTGGTGAATATTCACTCAACNCTCCAAATGCCAAGCAACACACCTGTTTTAACAGTCATAGACCCTGGCAATTGCGCCCTTGCTGTAAAACGAATTTTTGGTGTCTGATTCTTTAAGCGCCCTATCTCCATTGGATGGGAGATATAATAAAAGCTTAAAGGGGCTTTCCGTCTATTTTTCTGAGGAGGCCCTTATAAAATATCGGCTTAAAATAGAGGTTGAATATTTAATCTCCCTTAGCCATGAACNAACAATAAAAGAACTTCCTCCTTTTTTAAAGCAAGATCAAAACNGACTNAGNGNCTTNTATTTAGATTTTGATAATTTAGATGCTAAAAGAGTTAAACAGATTGAAAAAACTACAAACCATGACGTTAAAGCCGTCGAATATTTCTTACAAGAAAAAGTGGATAAGCAGTTTCATCACTGGATTCATTTTTCACTTACATCAGAAGATGTAAATAACCTAGCGTACTCTATGATGTGGAGAGACGGTCTAAAAAAGGTATATTTACCCTGCTTGATTAAAGTCAATGATAGATTATTTGAACTCTCCAAAAAATATAAAGGAGACTCTCTACTATCCTTAACACATGGTCAGCCAGCAACGCCAACTACTTTTGGTAAAGAACTTTTAGTTTTTCATTCTCGACTCCANAGACAAATAGANCAAATAAAAAATCATCATTTGCTTGGAAAGTTTGGCGGGGCCACGGGAACCTGGTCAGCTCATTTGGTTGCTTATCCCAATACGGATTGGATAGCCTTTGCTAAAAAGTTTATTTCCAGCCTTGGTTTGGTGCCAAACCTTGTTACCACTCAAATTGAACCCCATGATTCAATTTCCGAATCTTTTCATCATATTGTTCGCATTAATTCTATTTTAATAGATCTCTGTAAGGATATCTGGTTTTACATTAGCCGGGGTGTTTTAGGACAAAAGAGAGTAAAGGGCGAGGTTGGCTCTTCAACAATGCCACATAAAATTAACCCTATCCAATTTGAAAATGCAGAAGGAAACTTAGGAATTTCAAATTGCTTATTAAATCACTTTACCGCGAAACTTCCAGTTTCTAGAATGCAACGAGATCTATCTGACTCTACAGTAATAAGAAACCAGGGGGTTGCCCTCGGTCATTCTTATCTTGCCCTTAACAACATTTTGAAAGGACTCTTGAGAATATCTCTTAACAAACAACACATATTAAANGAGTTAAATAGTCATTGGGAGATTCTTGGAGAAGCTATCCAAACCGTATTAAGAAAAGCAAATACTCCAAATGCATATGAACAGTTAAAAGAATTAACTCGTGGCCAAACCATTAATCAAGCATCGGTGATTTCTTTTATCAAAAAGCTTAACATTTCAGATAAAGATAAAGACAACCTATTAAAACTAACCCCTGAAAANTATGTTGGGGTTGCGCCCAAACTCATTGAATCGCTATAATGTGNGGAATTNTTGGTATTTATCATAAAAAAAGGAATGTCTCTNGAGATATCTATGATGCTCTAATTCANCTTCAACATAGAGGCCAAGATGCTGCCGGCATATCAACTTGGAATGAATCAAAAATGGAGCTTCATAAAGAGCTGGGTTTAGTAACTGAGGTATTTAAAAAAACAGACTCATTAGACCTT
>NZIX01000036.1 GCA_002691785.1 Fidelibacterota bacterium
CACCAATAGTCGAAGATCCAATTAAACCAGAACCTGTTGTTCAAGCACCAATAGTCGAAGATCCAATTAAACCAGAACCTGTTGTTCAAGCGCCAATAGTTGAAGATCTAATCAAACCAGAACCTGTTGCTCAAACACCAATAGTTGAAAATCCAATCAAACCAGCGCCAGTTGTTCAAAAACCAATTATTCAAAGAGAATTAGAAAAAGTAGATAATATATCCAATCCAGGAATGACTCCACCTCATGCGAAAGTAAAGAAAATACCGCTAGATAATATATACATTGGCATTACTTTTGATAGAGGTCGCTTGTGCAGTGTGATTATTGAAGAAAAAAAAGGCGTCAAAACGCTTCTTGCGCACCATATCCAATGTTCAAAATTAAGGAATCTAGACGCTGAAAAAGACTCAGTTGATTTTACAAATGAATGTAAAAATTTACTTTCCGGATTAATGAATAATATCTCAGAAAGATCTGAAATATATAAATCTGCTTTTAAAACATTAGAACAGAAAAAATCAATTTATATAAACATTAATAATGAAAATCTAATGTTGAGATTGCTAAAAGTATCAAAAGAAAATCAAAAGGATAAAGAGCAAATTATTGAATGGGGTATGAAAAAACAATTACCTCAATTAGCAGAAGATTTATTAATTAATTCCAGTAATGGCTCTGATAATAATTATAATATTGGAGTTGGTAAAAAGAGTCAAATTGAAAATACAAATAATCTATTTTCTAGTTTAGAATGGGAAGTTAGAGGTTGGGCACCAACTAGCCAATCTATATTTAATGTATTTTATTGGAATTATCCTGAACTTCTAAATAAAACAGTTCTGCTAATAAATATTGGAGAGAAAAATAGTACGATCATTGGTACCTTAGAAGGTAAAATTAAATCGGTAGAAGAATTACGAATTGGAGTTCAGAGTTTAAATGAAGCACTTATGGATCAAGGTATAATAAGAGCTGAATGGTACAATCGAGAAGAGTTTCAAGTACCAGGTTCATTTATATCTGCTATTGGGAAAAAAGTTCAAAAGGGGGTGTATGATGAAATTTTTACGCCTGTTTTTGAAAGTTGGCAGCAAGATTTGAGTAGGACAATCAATAGTGTGAGAAAGGATTTTCCATTTACAAATGAAACGGATATTCTTTTATCAGGATCAGCCTCAGATATTCTTTATTTAGATAATTTCATTGAAGGCGTTCTAAACTTAAAAACTCAATATATTAGTCCTATAAGAAATTTAGATTTTGCTCAGAATTATATTGAAAGGGGACATTTCCCTTTTCATAGTAGTCTTTTAGCATCAGCAATTGGCTCAACAATAAACGTTCCAAATTCAGCAGATATTATGCCCCAATCTTTAAAACAAAATGAAATTTTTCGNTGGATAAATAGGATAGGATCTCTGGCNGCAATTTTAATNTTAGTTTTATTACTTGGNATGACNAGCGTNACAAAATTAAACAAGGATAAAATTCAATCTGAAATAATTCCCATCGATAGAGAGAATAATGAATTATCTTTTGCTAAGGAAGAGCACGATAGGTTGCTTTTNAATACAAATAATATATCTTCTCAATTAAGTACGTTAAANTATGATACANAGTATTTTAACAGAGTATTAACTATTTCTAGATTTTTAAGTTTTNATACTCCAAAAGAAATTAATATTTCTGAAGTAAACTTTTCTTTAGGGTGGGAAGAGCTNGTNAGGAGAAAGAAAGGTAGAATCTTTAAAAATATNATAAAAAAATCAGAGGATAATGTAAGAATACTAAGGTTGGCGGGAAATGCAAAGGCAAATCAAGCAATTGTTCAGCGTCATTTTGACAATTATGTATCTGCTCTAGAGGCTTCGGGTTTATTTCAATTTGTTGAAGTGATGGAGGAAGAGATAACGGATGTTGATAATGGTAAATTAAACTTTATTCTTAAGTGTGTGATATAGATGAACCAGTTTTTAAGAAATCAGAAGTATATATCCATTCTTTTATTTTCTACGATTATTTTAATANTAATAGCTTGGTATTTTGGATTTTATCAAGCATTGACGATGAATTATAATAATCTCCTCAATTCCAAAAAAAATATTAAATCTGAATTAAATAATAACCAACGAATGGCTGGAAGAATTCGTTCATTAACAGAGGAACTAAATTTACTTAACGAAGATTTTGAATCTTTAATTGGTAGTATGCCAAAAAAATCCTCTTATGATAAAATAACAACGAATTTATTTAATCTTGTCCAACAAAATGGTTTAAAAATTAAAGATTTTTCTCCATCTAATTTTGCACTNGAAACAAACTCAATTACAAATCCAAATACTGGTGAAGAAATAGTCATAGAAAAAATACCCATAGATATTGAGGTTACAGGATCTTTTATTGATTTTGGTCGACTTTTAGATTCTATGATAGAAAGTTTTTATCGTTTTACGGCCTCAGATATAGATATTGAAAAAGAGGGGAACGGTATTAATCAAAGAATAAAATTTATAGCTTATGTTTATTTACATGAGATTACCTATTCTCCTCCTATAACCAAAAAAGAAATAATCCCATCTCAGACTAAAAAAACTGAANTAATAAAAGCAAACCCAGTTGTGAAAAAGAAGGACGAAATAGTAGTTAAACAGAAAAACACAAATAGGCCGAATGATGCTCCNGAAGATATTCCAGATTGGATGTTTGAGCCCATNACTGAAGCTGAANCTGTTGCAGATNATGTAGATGATAAGGATATCCCAGCATCAANTGAAAAAGAAACAGAAAAAGTTATCCCAATTGAAACAAAAGTTTTTGAATCTAATGATATGAAAAATGTTTACCATAAAATGGTAGTCACTGATACGAAAATATGTAAAAAAGTAAAAAACAATAGTCCTCTTTATACAGGGGTTCGTTTTTCGACAGATATTGGAAAAATATATTGCTACTCCTCAATCAATAATAATTCAGGGAAAGCAAATACTATTTATCATGTTTGGTATATGAACGGTGAGCTTATTGCAAAGGTAAGAATAAGAGTTGCAAAAGGAGAGGGCGTTAGTTCTTTTTCCCATAGAGATATTGGNGATACGGATAAAGGAACNTGGAAAGTTGAAATTACAGATAGTGATAAAAAGATTTTAGATACTATTATTTTTGAGTTAGTTTAAGGTACTATGACACCTAGATTAAAGATGTTGTCCGTTGGACTTGCGTTATCTATTATTTACTCTGTTTATGATTGGTATGATCGTAATAACATTGGTAAGCCAAAAACTAATCAGGTAGTAAAAAGTAAAAAAAATAAAANAGATCGTCCTAAGACGGCAAAATCAGGAAGAGGAAGAGCAGCAAATAGAGCGATGGTAAATGCTGCAAAGGCAAAGGATCAAAAGCGTAATCAAGAATTGGCAAGTGCAGAATTAACCCAGGTATCTGATGAAGTNAAGGAATTGCAAGGNTGGTCTAGGAATCCATTTATTAGCGCCGCAGAGCCAATTAAAATGAGACAAAGGGCTGTAATAAAAGAACCCGTGATAGNTAATNAAATAGATCAAGAAGAGCAAAATATTCCTGCATTAGTAATTGAAAAAGATGAACTATCTGGGGTTGATAACCTAAATATTGAAACCATTGCAAGGGTAGGTCAAAAAGTATTTGTTATTATTAATGGACAAAGGTTAAAGGAAGGTGATTTAATTAATAACCTTCTAATTGAATCAATCGACAATCAAAAAATCACCTTTAAAATGGGTAATACAACTATTATAAAAGATGTCGGATCTTAAATATAAAAAATTAATTTATTTCATTTTTGGAATTAGCATNCTAATTGGTCAAGAAATAAGTACTTCTGCTCCNTTAGACAAAGAAGGACAAATATTTGATTTAAATCAGAAAATGTCTATAAGTATGATTGATTCAGATATTAAAAGTGTATTAATGCTGATTGGCGAACTGACTAATGTAAATGTAGTAGTAAGTCCTGAGGTTAAAGATACTATAACAGCAAATTTAGAAAATGTATCCGTAAAAGCCGCTTTAGATGTCATTCTAAAGCCAATTGGTTACTCTTATACTTTTTATGAAAATATCATTATTGTCCAAGAAGGCAATGATGCAAAATTAGTAGGCGCATTAAAAAGCGTCATTATAAAGTTAAAGTATATAAATGCAGAAGATTTAAATAGTCCAATGAAAAGAATTTTAACCTCAGAGGGCAGTATTGAAGCATTTACACCTTTAGTAACTCCAANCGGTGGTGGCGGTGGTGGCAGTATCTCTAATGTGGTAATTGTTACTGAAGTAGAGGAGAATCTTGATAGAGTTTTAAATATGATTGATCAATTAGATACAGCGATACCTAATGTAAATATCGCAGTTCGATTTATTGAAACCAATATGGATACCAGTAGAGGACATGGAATAGATTGGACGAGTACACCAGCTGTTCAAATTGGAGGATCGATAAGCGATAGTCTATCAATACCAATAAGTGTTTCGAACGTTACTATAGCAACCTTAAAGCCAATGCAACTTCTTTCTGCCTTAAAAGTCATGCAAGCCAGAGGTAAATCAAAATTATTATCGAGTCCTTCTGTGACTACTCTTGATAATCATGAAGCGTCTACTTCAACAACTACAACGGTGTATGTATCAGGTCAGGTAGCGGAAGAAAATATTAAGGAAGATAATAACGAAAATTTAGGTTTTTTTGGTAACGCAAATACTTATTCTGTAACACAGAAAAATATTGGAATCCAATTAAGAGTAACTCCAAGAATTAATGAAAAATCAAAAATAACCTTATTAGTAGATGCAACAGTTGAAGCTTTGTTGTCCGCTGCTGAGATAAATACAGATCAACCAAGATCTACAAATAGAACTGTAAAAACACAAGTTACAGTTACGGATGGTGATACTGTTATCATTGGAGGTTTAATTGCAGAAAATATTTTAGAAAATAAAAAATATGTACCCGTTTTAAGTGACCTTCCCTTTATTGGAAGAATGTTTCAATCTACCCAATTAACAAAAGAGCAACGTGAGCTATTAATTTTTATTACACCAAATGTAGTTGGATGAGCATAATATGAAAAAAAATCTACCTTATATATACATATCATTTTCAATTGTAACGATTTTAGTTTTATCTGCTTTCTTAGACTTATATGATAATTTTGAACATAATCTTCTTGATATGAGATTCAAAAGTAGGGGGTTAATGGAAACCCGTGAAGATATTGCNACTGCAGACATAGATGTTAGGGCATTGCAGACAGAAGGTAAGTGGGATCCTTGGAGTAGAGAAAAACATATACCTATGNTANANTTAGCAGATCAGCATGATCTAGATGCATTTATTTTTGATGTTTATTTTATAGAAGANAGTGAAAGAAAACTAGAATATAAGGTCTTAAATAATCTCTCAGANTCAGTTTTAAATTTAAATCAGATGAAAGGTCTTTTTCCNGATCCAGATAATGATTTAGCTGATGCAGCAAAGAGAGCAGGGAATATAATATTTGCTCAAAGTTTTAAACCCCAACCAGATAAAAAAGAGCCTGTAAAAGAAAGATCCGAAGTTATGGAAAGGCGATTGAAGCTTCTGGAAGAAAGAAAACTATTTCGGAAGGTAAATAGACAAGATTATTCAACACTTTTTGATTTTTATGATATTGAAACAGCTGTTGACACATTAATAAAAAATTCTGCGGGTGTTTACTTTTTTCAGTCAGATCCAGATCCAGATGGACTCCAACGTAAATATCCGTTAGTTGGTTTATATGAAGATAGATTATTTCCAGCAGCTTCATTGGCAATAGCATTATTACACTATGGTGTCTCATTTGAAGATGTAGAAATTATTCCCGGAAAGCACTTAAGGTTTGATTTACCAGAAAAAGATGAGCATGGTCGATCAGAAATAATAATACCAATTAATGAAAAAGGGTATATGCAAGTTAATTGGGCTGGGAATTGGCAAGATAAAGAAACAGCTCAATTTGATTTGATGCACTATCCATATAGTGTTTTAAAAAACTTCCAAGAAAACGAATATCAAAACTATGTATTAGCTGAGTTTAAAAGATTATGTAACCAATCCTATGGAGGTAATGTCAAGGCTACATACAAACCAGCATTGGGTAAAATTAATGCATCAAAAAAAGACATTTTATCATCAGTTAAAAAAGTAATGATGATGGGTGCTGTCGAAAAATGGTTAGAAGCTAATCCAGATGGAACCGCAGAAGAATTTAAAAAAGTACCGGCGTTTATTTTTAATGAAGTAAAAGATAATAATATTATTGCAGGTTTTTTCCTTGACTCCACAAGATCAACAATTCCTACGTTAGATGAAATAATTATGGAAGGAAGTTTAAGTTTTAAAAACTCTATTCCTGATTATGATTTTACTACAATAAGAAAATTAAAGAAAGATATTAAGGATGTAATTAAAAGCAGTACCAATGATGATCTAAAAAAGGATCATAAAAAAGCTCAGGCTAAANTATCTGAAATAGAGAGAAATTTTCAAATTATTTTAAACCTTTATAATAATAACATGATTGAGGAACAAAGACCGCTCAGNTTTTTTCCAAACAATCAAAGATTAGTAGTTGGAGTAGAAGATAAAGGTACTGATAAATTAATTGTTCCATTTGAGTTTGTAGGTAAAAAACTCTTTTATGGTCTTACTGCAACTGGAACTTCTGATTTAAACCCTATGCCATTNGATCCAAGGTANCCAATGGTTGGACTCCATGCGAATGCATTAAATACNATATTGGATAATAAGATTATCCATGAGGTTTCAAAANTAAATGTCGCAATTATAATTATTCTTTTTGGGTTGTTCCTTTCGTTTGCGATACCATTTTTAAGTCCTGCAATGGGAGGTCTAGCGATAGTTGCTATTTTAAGTTTCTATGGATGGTTATCTTTCTGGTTATTTTCAAATCAATATATATGGCTAGATATGGTGGGACCATTATTAACTCTAGTTTTAGGTTATTTAGGAATTACAGTATATAATTACATACAGGAGGAAAAAAATAAGCAATTTCTGAAAGAATCATTTGGTACCTATGTTTCTCCTGAGCTTATTGATCAAATGTATGAAAGTGGAGAAGAACCTTCTTTAGGAGGTGAAGAAGGGTATCACACAGCTTTTTTTACTGATATTCAAAGTTTCTCAGCTTTTTCAGAAAAATTAACTGCAAGCGAGTTAGTTGCATTATTAAATCAATATCTTACTGATATGACGGATGTTTTATTAGAAAATAATGGGACTCTTGATAAATATATAGGAGATGCAATTGTTGCTTTTTATGGAGCTCCAATTGATGTAAAAGATCATGAGCTATGGGCATGCAGGACTGCTATAAAAATGCAGGAAAATTTAGGAATTCTAAGAAAGGGTTGGCAAGCTGAAGGGGATCGTTGGCCTGAAATTGTTCATAATATGCAGAACAGAATTGGAATTAGTTCAGGCAATATGGTAACTGGAAATATGGGCTCTGAAGCAAGGATGAATTATACTATGATGGGTGACAATGTTAATACAGCCGCTCGCTTAGAATCGTCTGCTAAACAGTATGGAATCTATATTCAAATTGCTGATAGTACTTACCAACCAGTAAAAGACAAAGTTGTTGTGCGNGACTTGGATTATGTNAGAGTAATGGGTAAAAATGAACCCGTTAAAGTATTTGAACTTATTTCTGAAGTGGGTCAAGAACCTGAAAATTATAAAAAAATATTGCCNGCTTATCATGAAGCACTAAACTTGTATAAAAATCAAGAATGGGAAAAAGCAATTGAAGCATTTAAGGCTTCAGATGAGTTGGAAGACATGTTCCCAGGCAGAAAAACTAACCCTAGCAGAATTTATATTCCACGATGTGAACACTTTATCTCAAACTCTCCGGGCGATGATTGGGATGGAGTCTGGACCCTAACTAGTAAATAAAAGCTTTATAATGAAGCAGTTAAAAAAGTTTCTGCTAAAACTTAGCTGGTTGTTCGTTGGTTTTTGCGCAATAAATGCACAGGATACTCTTTTTGTTCATGAGCCTAGTTATGATATAGTTTTACCCCAATCCTTATCAAATACTATAGAAATTTCTGATATGAATAATGACAATGTTGATGATATTATAATATCAGGTTATGATTCATCCAGGTTTGGTATATTTCTAGATATTATAAAAGGAAACTTGGATGGGAGTTTATCAACTCTTTTTGAGTCAAATATTATTACATTTCCAGATTCAATTGCTCAATATGTTGGTGGTATTGGTAATATTGATTTAGTTGATGTAAACAGAGATGGAATGATGGATCTATATTTAAATGGGTCTGCAACATCTAAACTATATATAAATTCAGAAGGAATACTTAACTTATCAAATAATTGGTTTCCACAGATTAATTTGTCTTACAGTAGTGGGAAATGGGGTGACGCAAACATGGATGGTGCACCTGATTTATTTTTAATGGGTGTTAATGAATTCACAAATCAAATTATAAATGAGCTGTATTTAAACAAAGGTTCTTACCTAGAAATAGATCCCAATACTATTTTTCCATCATTAATAAACGGATCCAACGCATGGGGTGATTATGATAATGATGGAGATCAGGATTTGATAATTTGCGGACGAATTGCAGATAAGACAGCCTCTATTACTCGATTTTATAAAAATGATCCAATCGGAAGGCTAACCGAATTAACAANTNTNGAGGACATTCCTGGTCTGAAAGCGGGAGCATTTAAATTTGTAGATTTAGATTCGGACGGTGACCAAGATCTTATTATGACTGGATGGAATAAGATTGAAGGTAGACTTATTACACGTATAATGAGGAATGATCCACTAGGAACTTATACTCCATTTGAAAATCAAATTAACTTTGCAGTTGCCTATGGAAATATAGATGCAATTGATTACAACCTTGACGGGTACAAGGACTTTGTTATTTCTGGAGCGGATTCTGTTAGTGATTATTCAGGAAGAATACATTCACTATCTTCAAAAATATTTCTGAATAATAATGGAAACAGTTTTACAGATATACAAGAGATAGAAGGGACTAGAGTCGCAAAATTTGTAGATATTAATCTTGATAAAATTCCTGATTTGATTGTAAANGGAACAACAAAAATTGGGAAAGATTCAAGCTCTTTTACCAAAGTTTTTATTAATAATTTAGATCAAACCAATAATAAACCCGATCCGCCATCTTCATTAACGGCTTTTGCAATCAGTACTCGTGCTATTTTTACATGGGGCTCAGGTTTAGATGATTATGATAACCCAACTAATTTATCTTATAATTTGAGAATTGGAACCACTCCTGGCGGGAATCAACTTATGTCCTCATCCACAAACTTTAATAACTCTAATGCGGGGCAACGGTTAATACGAGAATTTAATGAAATTCCTCATGGAACTTATTACTGGGCGGTGCAAACAGTAGATGGNAGTGGTCAAAAATCAGTATGGTCTCAAGAAGACACNNTATTTATTTCAAGATTAGTNACNTCNACACAATCTTTACCTGGAGTTTATTATTCTTCAGCTGGCTGGGCAGATTATAATAATGATGATTTCTTAGATCTTGCCCTGACTGGAGTTACTTTTTCTGGACCGAGTGTTACCAATTTATATAAGAGTACTGATGGATTATTATATCAAGATCTAGGTCAAGATATGAATTCATTTTTTGGTGGGCATGTTTCTTGGGTGGATTATACTAATGATGGGAATCTAGATTTAACACTTACTGGATTTCAAATTAGTGATTATTTTGGTGGNCGAGGAACCGGTTTCTACAAATGGGAGAATGGTGTTTTTGTTGAAGATTTAGAATCTGAAATTAATTTAGATAATAATAATGANGGGNTATCTGATTATTGGATAAACGGAGGTGTTAATGGNCATCATTGGGGTGATTATGACAATGATGGAGATTTAGACTATGTTCAGGCTGGATGGGATAATTATCTGCAAAGACATTTAGATATTTTTTATAATGATAAGGGTATCTTAAGGCTAGATACTCATCAAACTAATTTAGTTCCAATATATCCAGGAATNGTTCAGTGGGTCAATTTAAATGGTGATGATTATCTTGATTTAGTTACNGTAGGTTCTGATCAAAATGAAGAATTAGGATTACGCGTATATTTAAATAANTCAAACTATATNCTTTCCAAGGGGCTCACNTGGGATTCTAATTTGTTTGGAGTAACGGCAGGCGCTGCNGCTTTTGCAGATTATAATTCAGATGGTTATGATGANTTTGCTTTAACTGGNCTTAATCGAAATAATCAAACCATTACTTACATTTTAACAAACTCAATTAATCGTTTTGAAGTAAAAAATGGTCATGTTTTGCAAGGTGTTTTCTTTGGTAAACCAGCTTGGGGGGATTATGATTCAGATGGTGATCTTGATCTTATCATTACTGGCCAATCTAATAGAGACCCTAGTTTAGGTTTAGGAGTTGACCCAATTACTATTATTTATAATCAACAAAGTGATGGCTCATTTGAAATTGATAACACGCTTTCATTAGATAGCGTAGGAGTAAGTTTTACACAATGGGGAGATTATGATTTAGATGGAGATTTGGATTTATTTATTGCAGGTCAAAAAGAAAATGGAGATGTCATATCAAAAGTCTATGATAATCTTGANGGNATNGAAAATCCAAATTTACCACCAAATCCACCATATGGNTTGAATGATGATTCTATTGATGATAATCAAGTATTACTTCAATGGAATAAGCCAATAGATCCAGATATTTTTGGGGCAACTTCAGAACAATCTCTTCGTTTTCAAATTCAAATTGGTTCAGATGAACAAAATAATGAACATGGGATTAGTTCAGGCAAATATGACATAAGTGAGATTGGTACAACAAACTTAAATAGAAAATTAGTTCAAAATTTATCTGAAGGGAATTATAGTTGGCGTGTAAGAGCAATTGATAACGGCTTATCANCTTCAAATTGGTCAAATACAGAATATTTTTATATNGATGTTACTCCTCCAGTATTGGATACAATACGGGCTAATTATGTATCAGATGATCAAGTTATTCTAATTATTAAGTTTAAAGAAGATTTCTATCTTAATTTAAATTTAGATCCAGAAGTCTTTGTAACTCATCCAAGCCAACCTGATCTTGATAAAGATAATAAAATAGATTCAATATTTGTTGAAAAGCAAAGTTTTAATGGTGATGAGTGGGCTGGAGTTTTAAANCTTCCAGATAATTATTCTGGTAAGGCTATTCAAATAAATATATCTAATGTTGAAGATGAGCGTCAAAATAAATTTGAGAAAACATCAATTTTTAAAACACCTGAGAGTATTATTTCTCAATTTGGAGGCACAGCAATTAGCGAGGATGGAAGTGCAACTTTATTATTACCTCAAAATGCNGTTGAGGGAGATGTTTCTTTAAANCTTCTAGGGCAAAATATCAGTCCAGANTCTAATAAAATTGAATTTCCTGATGGNTCTATAATTTTAATTTCTGATTTATACGANATNAAACCATTTNATTTAACNCTTTTAAAACCAGGTATTCTTAGAATTGCTTTAAGAGATACNGCTAGCANCAGACACCTTAGATACNCTAGGTACTTTGATTCCTTTCATTGGAAGAATTTCAAATGGAGAAATTTATAATATGGGTGGATCTCAATTAAAGATTAATGATGATCCATATGTTCAGGTCCAAATTGATAGCTTAGGTATATATGGTGTCTTTGTTTCACAAATTATGTTAGAATATGATTCATTAAGAATCGATTCATTGATATGTCAGCCGAGAGTATTTTCTCCGGGTGGCTCTGGTTCAGTTTTTGAATTTACGGAGACTAATATTCTTTATGATCTTGAAGAACCAAGTGATAATGTTATCGTTAGAATTTTTAATTTATCNGGTCGCTTAAAAAAAACTNTAAAGCCTGAAAANGTATTACAATCAGGACACCAAATAATTAATTGGAATGGNAAAGATTNNAATNNNGANNTGGTNCCAAGTGGNCTCTATATTGTAACNNTNGAAAANGANGATNCTATTTTAAGAACCACTGTCGGGGTNTTAAATCGATGAAGAGGTTTTTAATATTTTTGATTCTAACCTATTTAAATGGACAAAATGATCAGCTATTTATAGGGACTCGACCACTAAGTATGGGCGGAGCTTTTATTGCGGTTGCAGATGATGCTAATACCATTACTTGGAACCCTGCTGGTCTGCCAGGACTTCGTAGAACAGAATTTACATCAACCTATTCAGATCTTTATGCTATGGGTATAACTCAATCCTATATTGGGTTTGTGAGACCTTTTTCTGATCGTATTGCACTCGGCCTAGATTGGGCCAATATTGGGTTTGATGATAAAGAATTATTATATAGTGAAAATAAGCTTAATTTAGCTTTAGGTATCCAGGCTCATCGAAAATTTGCTTTTGGAATAACTTTAAAATATTTAATGAGGGATATGCAACTTAATGGCACTTCTTATGGAAAAGGTTCAGGTATTGGATATGACATGGGATTGATTTTTCAACCATTAAAGACTATAAAGCTTGGTATGGGTTTTTATGATTTAGGAGGAACTCAAATATCTTACAAAGAAGATAAAACAAATGAAAAAATTCTTGGGCAAGCTTTTAAATTGGGAATATCTTATATGCCAATCAATGGTCTAACCTTAGCTGCAGATTATGGGGATCGGGCTCATTTTGGGGTAGAATATGTCCTTGCAAATAGAATTAGTTTTAGATTTGGAATGCAGCAAGGGTTTAATCATGAGAAAAAAATATTGGTTCCTTCATCTGGGATTTCTATAAAATTTAAAAGTATTTTTATTGAGTATGGTTTTGAAAGTCATCCATATCTTGAACCAACTCAGCGGATATCATTATCATTACAATTAAGCCCTGCAGTGGTTAGTATTACATCGACAGTAATTTCTCAAAATCCAATATTTAGATCTTTACATCGTTATTATGAATCTGAACCTTTTGCAAAAGTAGGATTAAAAAATATATCCGATGCTGATTTACCTGTTAATGTTTCTCTTTTTGTACCTACAATGATGGATAATCCTCATTCTGAAACAATTACACTTCCTCCAAAATCAGAAGAAGAATATGATATAGGTGTATCTTTTTCAAGTGATGTTTTAACTTCAAAAAAAGCTACATTCGATAATTTAGTTCAACCAGAGGTAAGCGTTTCTTATAAACAAGGAGGTGAAGAAAAACTTGCGCAGAAAAAATTAGAATCTTCTTATGTTCTTGGGAAAGGTAAATTAACTTGGAGTAATCCTGATATGATTGCTTGCTATGTAACACCTGCCGATGCTGTTGTAGATAAATTTGCTAGAAATTTTATTCAATATTATACTCCCGTATTAAATGATTATTTTGGAAGAACAAACTTAGGAAGGGCAATTATTCTCTTTGATGCTTTAGGTATTCATGGATTAGTATATAATATAGATTTAGAAACACCATTTTTAGATATAGCTGATGATAAGTCTGCATTTGACACCGTTAAATATCCAGGAGATATGCTTAGAGATAAAATTGGAGATTGTGATGATTTGACGGCTCTTTTTGGTTCTTTAATGGCAAATTTAGGTATTGAAACAATGTTTTTAGATGTTTTTAAGCCAGGTTCTGGACATATTTTTCTTATGTTTGATAGTGGTGTGAAACCCGATGATGTAAAAAAATATTTTTTAGATGAAACAGAAGTTGTTGTTCTTAATGAAAAAGTTTGGATACCAGTTGAGGCAACCCTAGTAGGTAAACCATTTTTTTCAGCATGGAAGCAAGGAGCATTAAAGTATAATGAAATGAAAGCTGAAGACTTTGTGAATGAAATATCTGTAAAAGAAGCTTCTGCAAAGTATATAGCAGGCTCACACATAACTCCTGATATGCCCATGCCTATCATTGATGGTATTAATGACTTATTAAAAGAAGATATTAAACAATATGGAATGTGGTTAGAGCAAATCGTATATAATGCAGTAGGTAATTCATTAACAAAAGCTGAAGATTATTATGATGCCGGTGTAAAATATATGGAGTTTGGACGTTATAAAGAAGCGATTGAAATGCTAGAAACTTCCATAAATATGAAACCTGTTTTCCCGGATGCCATAAATACTTTAGGGGTTTGTTATACCAAAAAAGAAGAGTATACCAAGGCTATTGAATTTTATGAAAAAGCACTTGGACAGTCAGGAGAGCATGCAGGATATATGTTGAATATCTCTATTGCGCATTTTATGATGGGCAATAAAGGGATGGCAAAACAAAAGTATAATGAAGTGATACTAATTGACCCTGTATTTGCAGGTAAGTTAGACAAGGTTTTTGGCGCTGCAAAAGCCTCTCTTAGTCCACCAAGCAATGAAGGGTCTAAATTGAGTATATCGGCTGAGTTAGAAGCAGAATTAGAGGCGGGATCATCAAAAGGATTAGTTGAGGTAAAAGATAGTCCCGTGGTTATAGAGCCTGAAAATATCAAAAAAGTAAATTTTCGAAAACAGAGAGCTCGCAGTGATAATACTGTTGGTGTTACCTTTGCAAGATTAGGGAATTATTCAATGGCCATAGATTATTTTAAAAAAGCTGTCAGTAATGATGATGAAGAATTAGATTATAAAGTGAATTTAGCAGTCTCATTATATCGAATGTATGAATACGAGGAAGCAATGTCTTACTATGAGGAAGTAAAAAAAGCCAAACCAGAATTAGTGACTCAATTAGATTTTATTGAAACTATGGGGGAAAGTACTCCTAAATTCGAAAAATTTGATTAAATTATAATATTATGAATACTAAGTTTTTATATATTTTTNTCATCAATATCTTTAAATGGTCTTCTATTTTCACAGGATGAAGATTTAGATCTTGATGCAATGTGGGATAATACTGTTTGGAATGAAATAGAAGAAGTCACCACAAAAGAATATGAAGTTGAGAAAGTAACCGCTGTTGCTGGAGTTCGTGGAGCTGAAGCTGAAGATGAGGCATTACATCATCTATATTATAGACAGTCAATGAAAGGACCAAGTGAGATAGAATTAAATAAAGCTCTAGGAAAATTATTAAATACACTTTCATCATTAAAAAAGAACAAGCCTGGTCATGAAAAAATACCTGAAGTCACTCACTATATCATACAGGTTTATAAGAAATTAAATAACAGTTCAAAACAAAGAGAACTTGAAAAAGAACTTTTAGCCACTGCCCCTGAGTCCAAATGGGCAAAGTTTTATAAGTAATTATTTAATTTTAACACTTAATGGATTTGGCCTTCTAATTCCATGAATTTATTTGTTTCCATTTTAAAGAAGTAATTAGTACAAATCAGAAAAGTCTCAAATTTTATCTTTATAATGGATAAAAGTATATAAAGTGAGTTTTATTTGAAAAAAAAGTGTGCATTACTGACAATGAAAGATTTGTCAAAATTTGAATGTTATGATAATTTGATTGTAAATCCCTTAGAGGAAATGGGCTGGATATGTGATCAGGTACCATGGGATACGAATAAATTAATTGATTGGGATCAATATGATTCAGTGATCATTCGATCAACGTGGAATTATCAAGAAAATTTTTTAAAGTTTATCAATGTATTAAAAGAAATAAATTCTTCTAGTGCGGATCTACAAAATCCAATTGATATTGTTGAATGGAACCTGAATAAACAATATTTAAAAGATTTTGAGAATAAAAATATTAAAATAGTACCTTCTCAATGGTTTAACAACTTTATTCCAAAAGAAATTATTCAATCATTTTTAAACTTTAATTCAAAAAAGATAATAATTAAACCATGCATCAGTGCTAATGCTGACTATACTTATATATTAGAAGAAAAAACTGCGTTAAGTAAATTAAATACTTTAAAAAAGGACTTTATAGATAAAGAATTTATTATTCAACCCTTTATTCAAGATATAAAAAATGAAGGCGAATATTCATTGATTTATTTTGGGAATACCTTAAGCCATGTATTGTTAAAAACTCCTAAGGTTGGTGATTTTAGAGTTCAGGAAGAACATGGAGGGACTCTGAAATCAATTATAAACCCAGAGCAGGCATTGATTCGTTTTGGAAAAAATGTAATAAATAAACTTCCAAGGGCTTGTTTATATTCAAGAGTTGATATCGTTAGGAATAAAAATGAGTTTTTATTAATGGAAGTTGAGCTTATTGAACCATCACTTTACTTTAATATGGACTCTAAATCATCTAAAAAATTTGTTGAAGTTTTTAATAAATGGGATGCTTAAAATTTACTTTAATTAATATTTATAACGGGAGATCTAGTTATGGTAAAGATACTAAATCGACGAAAATTCATAAAAACATCAGCAGTCGCTGGTACAGCTGCATTGATGACACCTAAAACATTGTTTTCTTCAACCGAAAGTAAAAGAATAAAATTAGGGTTTATTGGAACTGGGCTGAGAGGTCAGTGGATGGTGCATTTAACTACAAAATATCCAGAAGTTTCAATTCCTGCTATTTGTGATATTGATAAAAATATGATAGCTAGTACCCTTAAAATTTTAAAGAAATCAGGTAGAAATGAACCGAGGGTGTATAGTAATGGTGATGAAGATTATATCAACATGGTCAAAAATGAAAATTTAGATGCTGTGTACATTGCAACCCCTTGGGAGTGGCATCATCCAATGGCAATTGAATCAATGAAAAATGGAATTCATGTAGGAACAGAAGTCCCTGCTGCGCTTACAGTTCAAGATTGTTGGGATTTAGTTAATACATCGGAAAGAACTGGCATGCATTGTATGATTATGGAAAATGTTAACTACAGACGAGATGTAATGGCCGTTCTAAATATGGTTAGGAAGGGACTATTTGGAGAAATACTTCACTGTCAAGGTGGATACCAACATGATTTAAGACATGTGAAGTTTAATGATGGATTACAGCCTTATGGAGGTGGGGTCGAATTTGGAGAAAAAGGTTTTTCCGAGGCTAAGTGGAGAACGCAGCATTCTATAGATAGAAATGGTGATCTTTATCCAACACATGGTTTGGGGCCAATGAGTAATGTGTTAGACTTAAATCGTGGAAATAAAATGCAGTTTTTAACCTCTTTTGCAACACAAGCACGGGGATTAAATAAGTATATAAAAGATAATGGCGGGAATGATCATCCAAATTCAAAAATTAAATTTAAATGTGGTGATATCATCACAACTACAATAAAATGTCACAATGGTCAAACTATAGTTTTAAGTCATGATACAAATAATCCAAGGCCCTATTCTTTAAATTTTAGGGTTCAGGGTACAAAAGGTATTTGGCAAAAGGATAATAGATCTATATACTTAGAGGGGTTAAGCCCTGAATCTCATGTATGGGAATCAGAAGATTCATATTTAAAAGAATATGATCATCCATTATGGAAAAAATTTGAATCAAAAGCAAAAGGTTCAGGTCATGGAGGAATGGATTTTTTTGTTTTAAGAGATTTTATTAATTCAATCAAAAATAAAACAAGACCTCCAATTGATGTTTATGATGCTGCAAGTTTAAGTGTTATATCTCCTCTATCCGAAAAATCTATACGACTTGGTAGTGCTGCGGTGAAAATACCAGATTTTACAAGGGGAAGATGGAAAAATAAAAAACCTACTTTCGGAAAAATTTTAGAGCTTTAATTGAAACTAACAACATTAGATTGGTCGATAATTTCGTTTTACTTTTTAGCAACCATATTTATTGGGTTTTGGGCGGCAAAGAAATCATATAAAACAGTAAGGTCTTATTTTCTGGCAGGACAAAATATGCCTTGGTGGTTAATAGGTATTAGTATGGTTGCAACAACCTTTTCTACGGATACTCCAAATTTAGTTACAGATTTAGTACGGCAAAATGGTGTTTCAGGGAATTGGACTTGGTGGGCATTTTTAATAACGGGGATGCTAACAGTATTTGTTTATGCACGATTATGGCGTCGATCTAATATTTTAACTGATATTGAGTTTTACGAGTTAAGATATAGTGGTAAAG
>NZIX01000037.1 GCA_002691785.1 Fidelibacterota bacterium
AAGAAGAACCTTCATTCCTATTTCCTATTGAAATTGTGGTCAGAGATGAGCAAGGAGAGACTACTGTTACTATCAATA
The DNA here is from genome assembly GCA_002691785.1 of Fidelibacterota bacterium. GTDB lineage: Bacteria > Fidelibacterota > Marinisomatia > Marinisomatales > UBA1611. Next base: position 79 of record NZIX01000037.1, read on the forward strand.
ATGACGAAGAATTAGAAGCAGCAGAAGAAAACTGCGAAGACTAAAAAAACTCTTTAAAAAATATATATTTTTCAGATAAGAGAGTCCTTGGGGCTCTTTTATCGTATAAAATCGTAAAACAATTAATAAATGGTCAAATAAAGGAACCTAATGAAAATTTTAACTTTAGTGAGTATTATATTTTTTATCAACTTCTTAAAGGCAGAATGTTCAGATTTAGATTCTACAGAGTGTGTACAATGGTCTGAATATTGTGAGTGGAATGAAGAGACAGGAGAGTGTACAGAAATTGGAGGTGGAGGTGGAGGTGGTGAACTTGGACCTTACCAAATTGCTTATTTAACTGAAGCCGACGGCATTAGAAATGGTCCTAACTATAGTGATGGAAGGCTGTATTATCCAATTGGTGCAAATCCGCCTCTGAAGTCTATTGTACTAACTCCTGGTTGGGGAGGTGGAAGTTCCTATATGGTTGGCTGGGCTGAATTTTTTGCATCCTATGGTTTTATTGCCATTGCGATTGGTCCAAATGATGAAATTAATGATTCTCATGAGATGAGAGCTGAAGGTTTAATTGATGCAATCGAAACGATCAAAGAAGAGGATTATAGATCAGATTCCCCTCTCTTTGGTTTAGTTGATCATGATAAATTTATAGTTTCTGGGTATTCAATGGGTGGAGGTGCTTCTCAAGTCGCCTTGGTGCTTGATCATCCATATGTTGATGAAGCGATCGTAGCTGCTATTGCTTTAAATCCTACTATTATATTTGAGGATTGTGACATATGCTCCGATAGTGAATATTGTATTTGCCTCGTTCCTGAATTTTTAGAGCATGACATACCAACACTTGTAATAGCTGGGCAAAATGAGATAAATGAGCTTCCTGATTATGATGGCTTACTTGGTCAAGATATATACGAAAATACGCCAGAATCAACATTGAAAATTTTATACGAAATTGAAAGTGGTGGGCATGGTTCAGCTGAAGTCTCCTCTGGTTTAGTTCAGGAAAAGGTATTACATTGGGTAAATTATCATTTGCTTGAAGATCTATCATACTGTGACTCTTTATTATTGAGTCCCAATAATGCATCTCAATATTTAACTACATTAGAATGTGAAACTTCTATTTCATACGATTTAAACGAAGATGGAGAAATCAATAGTGCAGATTTAACCTCATTAGTTATTTTTATCATGTATGGCAATCAATCTATTAATCCATTAGATATAAATTTTGATTCAGAGGTGGATATATTTGATATTTTAGGTTTTTCTGACTTTCTTGAAAACACTAATTGATAAAAGATATTAAAAATACTAAAGTAATAACTATAGTATGCTTCATAGTCTTTTTTTTCAACTTATTAAAAGCAGATTGCTCTGATTTAGATTCAGCAAGTTGTGTTCTTTATTCAGAGTATTGTGAGTGGAATGAGGAATTAAACCAATGTCAAGATATTGATGGTAATGATGGAGGTGATCACAGTTATATAGAACCTAGTTGCATTCCTTTTAATCAAACAGATCCTATTCCAATGAATACCACTGCATATGCTGATATGTGTATGGAATATTTGGGCATTCCTCCAACTGTGGATTGTGGAGAGGGTATACATATACCTATCTATGTCAATGGTCAAGAAGTCTTTGAAGATCAGCCTGATGGAGCTTGCGATGATACAGATTTTAAGGGTCAATGTAAGGTAGGGTCTCGAGTTGGACGTATTGAAGGTATTGACAGTTTAGGAAACCCCATGCCTGAGGTAGTTTGGGTCTTTTTTTGTAGGTCTGCTGGACAAGAATCATTTGATTTGGATGGGACAGTATCCGTTCAAATGATTGGATATAATACAGAAAATGGTGCGACATGTTACTTTGAATCTCCTGATGCAATAGGAGACAATATACAATCTGAATATTTATCATATGATGAAATGGGCTTTCTTGATGGTACTTTACCTAGCTATGGTACATCAGAATTTGATCAACTATTTATATCACCTCAGGTGACAGGGGCAAACTGTATGACCTGTCACACAGGTGACCCTTTTATTCATGATCCTTGGATAGATAATGCTAAACTAGCAAGTGACACTACTCAAACGGTTATCCCTAAGTTTGAGTACGATGGGATCGATTTACCTTACTTTGCTGTCGGAGGATACGGAAGTCAAATGAGTCCTGCCACTGTTCATATTGAAGGCAATAGTTGCTTGAGTTGTCATAGGATAAGTTTAAACTTAGCTACCAATATTTACGATGGTCTAGGGAACGTTTTAGTCAATGAGTTTATGCCTCCTTATGAACCTGGNCTATATGAACAATCTTATAATGATTTAGTAGAATGTTGGTTAAGTCAACCNGAAAATGTTGAGGGTTGTAATTGGATTATNCCACCCGGGGGTGATTGTGATATTGAAATTATTGGACTAGAAATTGATNATTTNCTNGGTGATTTAAANGGTGATCTTGTCTTAGATAATCAAGATGTTTCTATTCTGGTTGATTTAGTTTTNAATGAAATGTACTTTGATTCTGCAGATATGAANTTTGATTCAAGTTTAGATGTTTTTGATATCCTTCAAATNGTAAANATTATTNTTGATTATGAATCNTACAATACAAGANTTATAAATGCACATAAAAAACATAATATTGATGACATAAGTTTAAAATTTGTAGAAAAGTGGATCAATAGTACCGAAAAGTAAAGTACAGATCATTGATTGGGGTGTCATAATAATTATTGATATTTTGTATANAAACTCAAGTAACAAAATAAAGTTTGTTCTGTATTTTTGATCCTGTTTAAAAAATATATTATGATCAAGTGAAATTAGATATATATCAAGTTGATGCGTTTGCAGACAGAATATTTGATGGTAATCCTGCAGCAGTAGTACCTTTAAAGAAATGGTTATCTCATGCACAGATGCAATCTATTGCTCAAGAAAATAATTTATCAGAAACAGCATTTTTTTGCAAATCAGATGATCATTATCAGATAAAATGGTTTACACCAGGTGGAGAAGTTAAATTATGTGGTCATGCTACCTTAGCAACTGCATATGTACTTTTTAATATTCTTAATCATAAAACAAATAATATCATGTTTAATTCTTTGTCTGGTAAGTTAAATGTTCAGAAGTGTGGAGATTTAATGACGATGAATTTCCCGTCTCAAAATCCAAAAAAGTGTAATATACCCAAAGCTTTAGAACTCGGTTTAGGAGCCAGGCCAAAAGAATGTTATTTCAATGAAGATTATGTTGCAGTATTTGAAAATGAAAAAAATATTATAGATATTGAACCAAATTATCAAAAGTTAGTGTCGCTTAAATCAAGAGGCATCATAGTAACAGCGCCAGGAATCAAATATGATTTTGTTTCTCGGGCATTTTTTCCCAAATATGGTGTTCTAGAGGATCCTGTAACTGGTTCTGCGCATACTAAACTAATTCCTTATTGGTTTGAGAGAACAGGCAATGTAAAATTCCATGCAAAACAAATATCGAAAAGAGGTGGTGAGTTATTTTGTGAATATAATAAGAATAGAGTGCTTATATCTGGTTTCGCTAGATTATATTTAAAGGGTAAAATACAAATTTATTAAAAATAAATTTCATTATACATACAGTTCTCAATGAGTTCTAAGTAAAAAGAATAACCAATTCTGGGATAGTATTTAGATTTGTATATAATTAATGAAATTAAAGATTAAAGCTTGAATGCTATCTCCACATACAAATATCGCATTAACAAGGTTTTTTAATCTTATATATGTCTTCCATACAAAGTAGTTAAAAGAAAGTCTATTTTATGTTTGTGGGATGATGATTAGATTCTAATTCGTTATGAAAAAAATATTAATAGTCTCAGTCACTGCTGGAAATAACTTGATTCTCGCTAAGAGAATTAATGAATTATTTGAGGTGAAAACTGAAATAATTATACTTGAAGATTACCAATTTCCTCTTTACACAGGAAAGGTCAAATTAAAAAATCGAACTATGATTGAAGATCTTTGTGGAAAAGTTATTGAGGCTAGTGGTTTCGTTTTTTGTGGGCCTGAGTACAATGGCGGATCTGCTCCAATATTAACGAATGCAATTACTTGGATTTCTGTTTCAACAGATTATTGGAGAGATGCTTTTTCAGATAAAATAGGATTAATAGCTACCCATAGTGGAGGTAATGGGAGCAGTTTTTTATCAACTTTTCGGCAACAATTAGAATTTTTGGGTGTAGTTGTTTACCCAAGATCAATAATAGTAAACAAAAATAAGGAGTTCAACGTAGAGTCGAGCAAAAAAATTATAGAAAGATTTCAAAATCTTTTTTAAGAAATAATTATTAAGTTTTTAAAGAGTTAGTATTTAGAATAATTATTTATTGAGGCAAAACTTATTTAAAGAAATATTTATGAAACTCGTATTTATTATATCTATAACTTCCTTATTGATTTCACAAAATCAACCAAAAACTAATCTAAATGATAATGAAGGTGTTTATAAAGATCATGCTCGAAGAATTGAAGCTGCTGTTGAAAGTGGTAAAATTAGCAGAGATCAAGCAAGCCAACGTTATAGGTACCTTGAAAATAGACTTAGATCTAATGGGGTTAGAGGTCCTAGAAGCAATGATATTTCGAATCACTTTAAAATATTAGGAATTAATGATTTAGGAAAAATAAAAGAAAATCTTTTACAAAATGGTATAGATGAATTGAAGTTAGAAGCGGTTTTAGGAGGAATGATTCGAGTGGTTCATGAGATGAAAAAAAAGCAAAATAAAGTTTTCTTTGATACTAGGTTGACAAAATACTTCAAGGAAGATTGTGGTTTAAATTCGGATCAAGTTGACTATGTTAGAAAAATTTGTGTCGAAATATCAACTGAATAAATTTGAAAGTAATTTTTTATTTAGAGTCAAAGTCAATTAATATATCTTTCAAATTTTTGGTCATAAACTGGGTAATTTTTATGAGTGATAATGCATAGTGATTCGTTTNCTGATTAGAGCTATGTTTAAATAGTTTTAAAGAAATATCTAATCAATTATTTTCTGTTTTTAAAGGGGAGTCTTGCGTTCCATATGGAAGCATCATTAATTTGCATCTCAACTACAGGTATGCCAGTTGTCATGGACTCTCCTTTATTNAATNTNTGNNAGGAATTNAGATGTTTAAAATAATTAATNNTNTTCTTTTTNTAAGTNCTGTCTTTGGTCAACANATTGATTATCAAACTCAAATTCAGCCTATTTTTNATGAAAGTTGTACNAATTGNCATGGATATTCTGGAGGCTTAGCTCTTGGCAATTATGATCAATTAATGTCTGGAGGNAATANNGGTGATTTAGTCATTCCAGGTGATTATCAAAATAGTATTCTTTGGCAAAGAATTGATTCTGGAGAAATGCCACCAGCTGGAGATATTTCAAATAATCAATTAGAATTAATTGAAAATTGGATAATGCAAGGCGCTTTAGAAGAAGTATTAAAAATTGATGAAATGGAAATTAGTCCTGATCATTTTACATTATATCAAAACTATCCCAATCCATTCAACCCATCTACTATCATTTCATATAATCTTTCAAAAGACAGTCATGTAAACATATCGATTTTTGATGTGTTAGGAAGAAAGGTTAAAACTCTAACTAATCATTACATGAAAGCAGGAAAAAATAAAGTTCAGTGGAATGGAGAGAATGATCATGGAAAATTGTTAGCAGCAGGAGTCTATATTTATAAGATCCAATCTGGTGGCTATAATCAATCAAAAAAGATGATTCTTGTAAAATAAGTTTAAAATTCTCTTTTATGATCTTAGAAATAAACTAATATTCAATATGATTAATTCATTTCAAAGACAGTCTTTTTTTAGATGCATATCTTCAAGAAAAATTATTAAATGCAGTTTAGAAGATTTATGGTTAATAATCTCATCTAAATCAAATTTAGAATTATTTCATCCTTTTTGTAAAAAAAATAATGCAATCATCTGGAATGGAAACGGTTCAGAAGATGAATTAGAATATTTGAATGGAAGAAAAATGAAAAGAAAATTTGTGAGATGGGAAGAAGGAATTGGATATGATCTATATATTAATCAATTAGACAAGCCTAGATCTTTTGTGTCATGGAGAATCACTAAAATAAAGGAAGGTTCTCAAATTAAAATAACCGTATACCCTTATCTATTTAATAAAAAATATAAAATGTTAATGTTTTTTCCATTTTATTTTTTTATTTACCCTTTACTAAAAAGTTATCTTAATTCTGTGGTTAATGGCTTAGATTATTATTTAAAAACTAGTCATCCAGTAAAAAAAAATCAGTTTGGTCGACATATATGGTTTTCTTAATCATTTAATGTTGCTCCTTGTTTATGTTTAAATAAGATATTTTATGAAAAATTTTAAAATAAATACTTTTTTATTACTTTTTTTATTTTTCACAGCTTGTGAAAATGATAAAAAATCCATTCTTAAAGAATCAAATAAAATAAATAGTTTTTTTGAAACATACTTTAATGATAAGGTCGATAGAAGTCCAATGTATCAAGCTCGGCTTGGTATAAAAAAAGATTATGATAAGTGGGATGATATTTCGCCAAAGTCAGATACACTTGAGTTAAGAATTGCAAAGAATGCTCTGCAATGGATAAAAGATTCTATCAATATAAATTTGCTAAATGATCAGACTGAATTAAGCTATCGATTATTTAAACAAGATTTAGAAAATCAAATAAAAGATTTTAAATATAGATTATATAGCTATCCTGTAAATCAGATGTATGGTTATCATTCAAGAGTTCCAGCTTTCCTTATAAATATTCACAAAGTAGATTCTAAGAAGGACGCTGAAGATTATATTGTAAGACTTACTGGTATTAAAGATTTATTTAATCAATTAGAGAAAAACTTAATCGAAAGAGAGCTGGTGGGTATTATGCCCCCTCAATTTGTTTATCATCATGTCATTGATGATTCAAAAAATATTATATCTGGACTTCCATTTAATGGAACTGATTCTAGTGCTCTTTTTAAAGATNTTGTAGAGAAAATTGAAANNTTNAACNTAGAAAAAAATGAANAANAAANACTNATTAANCAAGCAAAAANTGCTTTANTNTCTTCTGTNCTNCCTGCATATCAGAGNNTNATTAANNTTCTTGAAAAACAAATGGNTAANTCNACNAAAGATGANGGNGTNTGGAAGTGGCCAAATGGGNANNAATNTTATTCAAATGCNTTAAAAAGAACGACAACNACTGACATGACTATTGAAGAGATTCATCAACTTGGANTANCAGAAGTAGANCGNATNCANAAAGANATGGTNANAATAAAAGATNAGGTGGGNTTNANNGGTANNTTAAAATCTTTTTTTAATGAATTAAANNACAATGAAAAATATTATTATCCTCAATCTGAATCTGGTAAAAAAGATTANATGATAAAGGCATCACAAATTATTGAGGAAATGAAGTTAAGGTTGGATGAATTATTTTTAAGAAAACCTAAAGCAGATATGATTGTTAAAGCTGTAGAAAAATTTAGAGAAAAATCAGCAGGNAAAGCTTTTTATCAGAGNCCAGCGCCAGATGGGTCGAGGCCTGGGACCTATTATGCCAACATGTATAAAATGAAAATGATGCCAAAATATCAAATGGAAGCACTGGCATATCATGAAGGCATACCTGGACATCATATGCAATTAGCAATTGCACAAGAATTAGAAGATATTCCTAAATTTAGAAAGTATGGAGGGTATACTTCCTATATTGAAGGTTGGGGACTTTATTCAGAATACTTGCCTAAAGAATTAGGTTTTTACTCTGATCCTTATTCAGATTTTGGTCGACTTGCTATGGAACTATGGCGTTCATGTCGTTTGGTTGTAGATACAGGAATTCATAGTAAACAGTGGACCCGTCAAGAGGGGATTGATTATTACACATCAAATACTCCTAATGATTTATTAGATTGTATCAAAATGGTTGAACGTCATATTGTAATGCCTTCCCAAGCTACCGCTTATAAAATAGGCATGAACAAAATTCTTGATCTAAGAGAAAGAGCAAAGAAGGAGATGAAGGAAAAATTTGATATACGAGTTTTCCATGATGAAATTTTAAAAGAGGGAGCCCTTCCATTAAGCGTGCTTGAAGAGAGGATATTAAAAATGATTTCAGAGGCTAATAAATAAAATGAATTATGAAGAATATAGGTTTTCTAGCATGATTGTAAAAGAGCATACTTTTAAGGTTCCTTTGAATTATGAAGACGATCAATCAAGCCAAATTAATGTTTTTGTACGAGAAATCATTAAAGAGGACCTTAAAGAAAAAAAACTTCCTTACTTAATTTACTTTCAAGGAGGCCCCGGTTATGAATCACCTCGACCAGTCACCTTATCTGGATGGATAAAAAAAGCGAGCCATCATTATAGAATATTATTGCTGGATCAAAGAGGAACTGGCAGAAGTACACCGATTGTGAGTGAGAATTTTACTCAAAAAAATGATAAAGAAATTGCTGAATATTTAATGTTATATAGGGCAGACAATATTATCAATGATGCTGAATATGTAAGGAAAATATTAGTTGGGAAAAATAAAAAGTGGAGTGTCTTGGGTCAAAGTTTTGGAGGATTTTGTGCAGTACACTATTTATCATTTTACCCCGATAGCTTAGAAAAAGTTTTTATTACGGGAGGTTTACCTCCTTTAAATGCTCATTGTGATGATATATATCGTTCAACCTATAAAAGAGTTATTTTTAAGAATGAAGTTTTTTTCAATACATTCCCAAAAGCACAACATAATGCAAGATCAATAGCAGATCATTTAATAAAAAATGAAATATATTTACCAAATGGAGATCTATTAACGGTAAAACGATTTCAACAATTAGGCCTTAGCCTTGGCTTTAGTGATGGCATGGCAACTTTAAACTATTTATTTGAAAATGCTTTTATAAATAAAGAATTATCTTATACTTTTTTAAAAAATTTTATGTCTCATCAAACGTTTGACACAAACCCAATATTTACCATTCTCCATGAAGCTTGTTATGCTCAAAATTTCTCAACCAATTGGTCAGCGATGAGAATTTTAAATGAGTTCTCAGAATTTAATCCAGATGAAGGAAATCAATTATTATTTACGGGTGAAATGTTATACCCATGGATGCTTGATATTTATAAGAACCTGAAACCCTTTAAAGGAGCTGCAAATATTCTGGCGAATAAAGATGATTGGCCTACATTATATGATAAAAATATATTAAGATTAAATAAAGTACCCGTTTTTGCGGCTGTTTATGAAAATGATATGTATGTAGATAGAAATTATTCAATAGAAACTGCAGCAAACATAGGCAACATAAAGATCTGGGAAACTAATAAATATGAACACAATGGACTAAGAAGTGATGGAGANTATATTTTAAATAAACTTTTTAATATGTCATATTAGGTTATAAATAATAATTTAATTTTTATGAGTTTTAAGATGGTTTTATATTGAAAAAATAAAGGATGGAATTTCGGAATGACCTTTAAAAATAAATTAATTTCTTTTTATATATTTTATTTTTTAATTGACAATGCTTATTCTCAAGAGGTATTTAATTATAATTATGATGGGCAAAATAGAAGCTATTATTTATTTGTGCCAGATTCAATTCAACCGGGTGCCCCTTTAGTTTTTGTCCTTCATGGGTATACGGGATCTGCTGCCGGTATTATGAATTACTCAGGGATGAATATTATTGCGGATAATGAAAAATTTGTTGTTTGTTATCCACAAGGAACTATAGATGGATATGGAAATGCATTTTGGAACGTAGGTTATGACTTTCATTCAAATCAAACCGTAGATGATGTTGGATTTATGATTGAATTAGCACAATTTTTGCAAACAGAATATAATTTGAGCCGCAATAATACCTTTAGTACGGGAATGTCAAATGGGGGAGAACTTAGTTATTTATTGGCTTGCCAGGCATCAGATATATTTTGCTCAGTAGCTCCTGTTTCAGGAACTATGATGAGTTGGTTTTATGATGCTTGTGAACCATTGGAACCTATATCTGTTTTTGAAATCCATGGAACTGACGATGATGTTTCATCTTACTCAGGGGATTATGATAATTCTGGAGGTTGGGGTATTTATATGGATATTGATACAATTATTCAGTTATGGAGTGGATTAAATGAATGCAATCTTTTAGTGATTGATACTCTTGAAAATATAAATACGTCTGATGGCAGTTATATTATTACTGAAAAATATCAAAACTGTATCTATGATAATCAAGTTTGGTTATATAAAGTCATAAATGGTGGTCATGATTGGCCTGGAGCCTATGGGAATATGGATATTAATGCAAGTGCTGAAGTATGGGAGTTCTTTAGTCAAAATATGAATATTGAAATTATTGGAGATGTTAATTTTGATCAGGTAATTAATATACAGGATTTACTTGAAGTGAGCGATCAAAGTTTAAATAATTCGTCTTATTATTATTTATTTGATTTTAATGAAGACAATGAGATTGATATAAATGATATATTTTCAATAGCTGCTCATATGTTGGGTTTTTAATAAGTAAAGTAAACGTATTAATATTAAAAAAATAATCCATCCATCAAAACCGTTCACTTTTAAAAGGACAGGTATCAATTTATCAAATAGAGCGGTTTTAGCTGCAATGACTAATAAGCAGAGTCACCAAGATGGTTCTATCTCAAATCATGAAATTAATTGGCTTACACGTAGAGCTAAGGACGGCTTTGGTATTGTTACTACTGCAGCCGCCAATATATCGAAAGATGGACAAGGATGGGAAGGTGAGATAGGTGTATTTTCAAATCATCAAATTGATGGCTTAAAAATATTAACCAATAATATTAGAAAACANGGNTCTANTAGTCTNGCACAATTATTTCACGGCGGAATGCGCTCACCTCAGAAGATTACAGGNGTAGTACCTATATCTGCAAGTATAAATGAATGTNAAGAATCTGAAAGTGGTTTTTCAAAAGCATGCTCNGATAGTGATATCTATAGGTTGATAAAACAGTTCACAGAATCTGCAATTCGTTGNGAACAGGCAGGATTTGATGGAATAGAGCTACATGGTGCACATGGATATTTAATATCNCAATTTCTNGGATNTAAATCAAATAGACGAGAAGATGAATGGGGNGGAAGTATTTTTNAAAGATCTAAGTTTTTATTAGACGTATATAAATCCATAAAAAAGCAAGTATCAGAATCTTTTATTGTTGGGGTTCGCATTTCTCCTGAAATTAAAAGTCTTGGCATAATACTTAGTGAGAGTATTGAATTAACAAAAGTTTTAGTAAATGAAGGTATCGATTTTATTCATTTATCATGTTGGGATGTTTTTTCTAGATCAATTGAATATCCAAATAATCCTAAAAAATTAACGGAGTGGTTTACTGAATCAATAGATAAATTACCTGCTGTTATAAGTACAGGTGGAATTTGGTCCTCAAAAAATGCTGAGGAACTTCTCAATCAAGGTGCGGATCTTGTAGGGGTTGGTAGAGTTGGAATTGCCTATCCAGATTGGGCTAAACACCTTTCAAAAAAAGATTATAATCCACCATTGCCACCATTTTCTAAAGAGTATCTTAGGAGTGTTGACCTTAGTGACACATTCATAGACTATATGCGAAACTGGGATGGTTTTGTATCATCTGATAAATAAAATCACTTTAAAATATTTTATTTATCAAGTTTAAAAGGAATAATTATGAATAAAAAAAATATACTTTGTTTTGGAGATTCAAACACTTGGGGATTTGTGCCAATTATTTTTGATTATGAAACTTTTCATATGGANAGATATTCTAGAGATCTTAGATGGCCNGGATTTATGCAAAANTTANTAGGNAATGATTACTTTGTGATTGAAGAAGGTTTAAATGGAAGAACGACTAATGTNGAGTATCCTGACATTCAAGGAAGGAGNGGCACAAGTTATTTAGAGCCATGTTTGTACACTCATTCACCATTAGANTTAGTAATNATANTNTTAGGNGTAAATGATTTAAAAGTGATTTTTGATAGGACTATAAAAGAAATTTCTTTAGGATTAGAAAAACTTATAAGAATTATAAATAAATCAACCTATGGAAAAGATCTAAAAAGTCCTCCTGAGATACTGGTAGTNGGACCTCCTCGNTTATTGCATGAGGGTTACCTTGATNCNAATAATGAACCAGTATTTACAGGAGGTATGGAAAAATCAAATCAATTTCATGATTATTTTTCAAATTTAGCAAGAGATAATAATTGTCATTATATCAATCTTGGTAANAAGGTAAAAGTATCAAAAATAGATGGCTTGCACCTAGATGAGTTAGGNCATGCTAAGGTGGGCGAATTAATAGCTTCAGAAGTAAAAAATATTTTGGAAAAANAGTGAAGTTTAATGTGAAATTAAAAAGNTTAATTTTTGTATTCCTCGTTATATCATGTCAATCAAAACAAAATTATTTATCATTAAATAATCTTTTTACACATAAAATGGTATTGCAAAGAAATTCGACTGTACCAATNTGGGGAAAATCTCGTCCAAATGAGGAAATAGATNTCAAATGTTCATGGGGATATTCATCGAATATACTTTCTGATTCATTAGGGAATTGGGATTCGAACTTAGAAACANCAGATGCAGGAGGCCCATTTTCAATTAAGGTGATTTCTGATACAGAANTTGTGGTTATTGAAGATGTTTTGATTGGAGAGGTTTGGCTTGCAGCAGGACAGTCAAATATGGAAATGGATTTTAATTATTGCTGCAACACTACCGATAGTTCAGAATACGAACTTAACNATGCAAATTATCCTAAGATTAGAATGTTTAATGTAAAAAAGGAATATCTTCTNAATCCAACCNTAGATATTGATGGTNTTTGGACAAAAGCCGAAGGAGATAAAATTGAAAANTTTAGTGCAGTAGCATATTTCTTTGCAAAGAAGNTACATAAAGAATTAAANATCCCAATTGGAATTATTCATTCAAGTTGGGGTGGNAGTGATATTGANTCTTGGATAAGTAAAGAGAAGCTACTAAATATNGATGGGTTNAAAAATAAAATNACANTNACTCCTAATCAAAAATCTCAATTTAAAAANTCAATNGATTGGTTTTCTAATTTTGAATCTNTAGCTATGCCTTCTAGTGGNTTTGATTTGATGCTTGGATCATANACTGATAAAATAGACTCNANNATNAANTATAGNNANTTNTTTATTTCNGATTGGAGANCTTTGAATTTATATGANCAAGNNTANATANACGAGCNAGATAATTTTGAAAATTGGANCAAAATTAAATTACCCGGTAGCATAAAAAATATTTTNCCATCNAATGATTTTCAAGGTGTTGTNATTTTAAAGAAAAAATTTATGTGNAAGGANANNNAANNNAATTATAAATTAAAATTTGATGAAATAANTTTAGGATGGGCTGGTGAANTAAGGGANTANGATATTTACATAAATGGNAAAAAANTGANNTCAACATTTGGNAATNAAGAAGATAATAATTACTATGANAAACTNGGGAAAGATTTTAAAAAGCANTATTCAACNTATCCATTCAAATTAGAAACTTNAATACCAATATCAAANGATAAGNTNAAGTTAGGTNANAATGAAATAGCCATTAGATTTTATGGGTCTGGAGAGATTGGGGAAATANTTTTAATTGNAGAAGANNCTTTAATNAATCTNAATGGAGAGTGGAGTTATAGATTGTCNGCAGAAGTTTTTAAACANTTAAATNANTATAAATANCCTTACCAAAATTANTNTTTNTANAANAAANCNGATATNGATTTTTCAAANCGACCTCCAATTNANTCCTNTGGTTTNTCNNCTCCAAGATCTATCTATAATGGAATGATTNATCCTCTTATTCCTTATAAAATAANAGGTGCCATATGGTATCAAGGNGAGAATAATGCATTTCGNCACAGCGAGTATGGAGAACTNTTTAAAGCTTTAATTGAAGATTGGAGAGATAAGTGGNGTATGGATTTTCCTTTTTATTATGTCCAGATTGCTCCATATTTTAATTATTACGGTACNAACTCATCGCTTNGAGAAGTGCAAAGAAATACTTTAAAAATTCCTAAAACNGGTATGGTAGTTACTTTAGATATTGGAGAAAATTATGATATCCATCCCTCAAATAAGCANGNGGTAGGTNATAGACTTGCAANCTTAGCATTNAACAATGATTATGGTTATTTNGGTATATCATCAGGCCCCTTATTTAAAAAANCTGAAATTGAAAAAGATAAAATAATTGTANCCTTTGATTATGTNGGTTCAGGACTTTCAATTANACAAAANCTAAGGAATGAATTTGAGATAGCNTCATTAAANAAAAAATATTTNAAAGCGGATATAAAAATNATTGGAGAAACNATAGNAGCTTCTTCTNATCAAGTTCAGAANCCTCAGTTTNTNAGATATGCATGGGANGATACTTCAAAGGCTACATTATTTAATTTAGAAGGTTATCCNGCGTCATCNTTTACATCAGAATAGTTAGGGGNTAATNTTTTTAGNNAGGCCATAGAAAGTTCAAAATNAANAGAATTAANATAGCACCCNAAAAAAATCATTNTTACTTTTCNCTTCGNATTTTTATAAAAAAAATAATTTTAAAGGAATCTTTATTATTTTTATTTTTAAGTTAATTTTCATTTACATTTCTGTATTGTCTGCGGCTGAAGTTACATTTATTGTAGATATGTCAGATCAAGCAGTGGTTTCTGGTGATGGTAATTATCCAGCGGTTTATGTTTCCGGTGGTAACCTAAATGGTCCATCTGGTATAGAAATGTCAGAAGGTGAAAATGATATATGGACTTTAACTACAAATATAAGCCCCGGTACCTATACATACAAATTTCGTAATGGGTACTATGACTATTGGGATGGTCCTGGTTGGGAAAATGATGATGGTTTAATAGAGGGTGGATGTGCATATGGTCAATATCATGATAGGCAGGTTGTCATTAATAGTGATGATTTAACAGTAGGTCCTTTTTGCTTTAACAGTTGTGACGAGTCATGTGATGAAGAGGTCATTAATTATTCAATGATTTGGAATGATGAATTTTCAGAATCTGAGATAAATTCAGATAAATGGAATTTTGAAATTGGAACAGGTAACTGGGGCTGGGGAAATAATGAAGCTCAATACTATACAAGCGATTCTGAAAATGCATATATTGATGATGGTAAATTGGTTATTCAAGCGGTCAATGAAAATTTTGGTGGTATGAATTATACTTCTGCAAGAATGACCACAAAAAATAAAGGTGATTGGAAGTATGGGAAATTAGAAATTAGAGCAAAGTTACCGAGTGGGACCGGAACATGGCCAGCCATATGGATGTTGTCAACGGATGGAGTATATGGAGGTTGGCCAGAAAGTGGAGAGATTGATATAATGGAACACGTTGGCTATAATCCATACCATGTGCATGGAACCATTCATACGGAAAATAATAATGGTATGGATGGAACTCAAATTGGTGGACATATCGAAATGACTGATGTTTTTACAGACTTTCATACTTATACTATAGAATGGAGTGAACAATATATTAAATGGTATGTAGATGATACTCAATTTTTTACTTATTATAACGATAATCAAAATAACTTTGAAACTTGGCCTTTTGATCAAGATTTTCATTTACTAATAAACCTAGCAATCGGCGGAACCTGGGGTGGACAACAAGGAATTGATGATAGTATTTTTCCTGTAAAATTTGAAATAGACTATGTGCGTGTTTATGAGGAAATTGACCTATCTATTCAAGATAAAATAACTCCAAAATCATTTATGATTAAAGGTGCTTACCCCAACCCTTTTAATCCTTCAACACAAATTGAATATATCATCCCAGATGAAGGCATTGTTGGTGTAAGTATATATGATGTAAATGGTAGAATAATAAAAAAATTAATTGATGATTCTCAATTAGCTGGTGTTCATTCAATTAAATGGGATTCGACAAATGATCAGGGAAAATTTGTTAGTGCCGGGATATATTTCTTTTCTGTAGATTTTAAAGGCAGAAGTGAAACTCAAAAAGTTATACTTCTAAAATAATTCTAATTTTTAGTTGACTTGAATAAGCAAACTCTAATTAAAAGTATTTTTAAATTAAAAAAGATTGCAGTAGTTGGTATGAGTCCAAAGCCAGAAAGACCAAGTCATTATGTGTCTTTATACATGAAAAATAATGGATTTCAGATTATACCTGTAAATCCAGGACAAAAATTTATCAATAATGAAAAATGTTATACAAATCTAAAAGAAATTCCTTTTTCTATTGATATTGTAAATGTTTTTAGAAGATCTGAATATGTATTACCTATTGTAACAGATGCTATAGATATTAATGCAAAAGCAATTTGGTTGCAGGATGGAATCATTAGTGAAGAAGCTACTAAACTTTCAAAAAAAGCAAATATCATGTTTATAATGAATGATTGTATGCTAAGACAGCATCAAAGATTAAAATGATATTTTTCTATATATGCCTGATCTAACAGAAAAAAAGATTTCTACTGAGATTATTTACCAAGGTCGTCTTTTAGATGTCCGAAAAGATGAGGTCCTTCTTCCTAATGGGAAAAGTAGTACTCGGGAATGGATTAATCATCCAGGGGCAGTTTGCTTAATCCCAATACTTCCAGATGAAAAAATTGCATTAGTAAAGCAGTATAGATATCCAGTTTTAAATCATATGATAGAGCTTCCCGCAGGAAAAATTGATCGAAATGAGCTACCTATAGAATGCGCTAAGAGAGAATTAGAAGAAGAAATTGGTTATAGAGCAAATAAAATTACCTACCTAACTAAAATTCATCCTGCTGTAGGTTTTGCTAATGAAAAAATGTGGATATATCTTGCAGAAGATTTAGAAAAAACGAACTCAAAACTAGACGAGGATGAGTTTTTAGATTTTTTTCCTCTTCATTTAGAGAAAGCCTTAGAAATGATTTGGAAAGGTCAAATAACAGATGTGAAAACAATTATTGGCCTTCTTTGGCTTGATAAAATAAATAGAAATAAAGCATGAACATTATTTATTTTATTTGAAGGATTAGAAGCGATATCATTTTTAATTTTCTTATAGTACAAATACTCTTATTAACTCAACTTAATGGGCTAGAACCATATATGCTATTTGATTTCAATAAAAAAAGCCGTTTATCAAACTGGTATATAGTTGACGACGTTGTTATGGGTGGTAGGTCTTCAGGTTATTTAAAAATAGATGATGATGGTCATGGTAGGTTTGGTGGAAATATATCTTTAAGAAATAATGGTGGCTTTTCTTCAGTTCGATATCAATTTAAAAAAAAGAAAGTAATCCAGTACGATAAACTCTTGATACGTGTAAAAGGAGATGGTAAAAGGTATCAAATTAGAATCAAGGAAAATATCAATGATTATTTCTCATATGTCGCAAACATTAAAACTAAAAATGATTGGCAAACTATTGAAGTTGATCTAAAAAGTATGTATCCCGTATTTAGAGGACGGATGCTTAATCAACCCAACTTTTCAGGTAAATATTTACAAGAGATTGGCTTTTTAATTGGAAATAAGAGAGCAGAAAAATTTAATTTAATAATAGATAAAATTGAGTTAAAGTAATTTTGATCTCAAAAATTTTTTTAAGTTATTATAACTTACCAAAGAATATACTTTTAGTTATTCTCCTAGAATTCACCCTTAGCCTTATTCATGTTGCTTTTATACTTATTTTAAACATTTTTCTACGAAAACAGGGTTTCAGCGATCCGTCAATAGCTTCATTAAATTCGTTAAGGTTTATTGGTGCTTTGGTTTTTGCCATCCCTTTAGGTATTTACATCAAAGGTAAAAAATTAAAACCTTTTTTTGTATTTGCATCATTGATTGTGCCTTTGACTAGTATTCTTATAATTGAATCTGTTTTTTATAATTTATTAAGTTTCATTCAATTAGGCTTTCTGCTCTGGGGAATTGGAGTTATGTTAATGAGAGTTTGTTCTTTGCCTTTTATTATAAGAATAACTACATCAGAAAATAGTACAGAAGCGCTCTCTTTAAGCGCTTCAACTTGGGCGATGGCTACGATGCTTTCTGGTATTATAATTAGTGGCTTGGATTGGCTCTCTATTTTAGATATTGGACCATATACTTTAATTTTTAATGAAAGAGTGATTCTTTGGATAATAACTATAATAGGCTCTTCAGCTATATATTTTGCACTTAAAATTGAAGAAGTAACTCCGTTAAATAAAGCAAAAAGGGAAATATTTTCCATTCGAAAATCTTATGATTGGGATATGATTTTTAAGGCTATTTCTCCATTAGTTTTGATATCTATTGGTGCTGGTTTAACTATACCATTCGTAAATCTATTTTTTAATTCAGTTTTTGGTTTATCTTCNAGCCAATACAGTCTATTAGGNAGTTTTACTGCATTATTAGTATTTATNTTTTCTTTANTGGTNCCCTCTTTAAGAAAAAAATATGGGTATTGGATGACGATTGTAGTNGTCCAAAGTNTGGCAATNTTTTGTTTGGTATTGATGGCAATAATGGAATTATATGCTGAATTTTCTTTTGCATTTACTNTCGCAATNGTAGCNTACATNTTNAGNCAACCATTAATGCANATGGCACATCCTGCNTCNAANGAATTGATGATGAATTATGTNGGNAAAAAAAATCAAGAACTTATCAGCGCAATAAGCTCTAGTTTATGGAGTGCTTCCTGGTTTTTTAGTGCAAAACTATTTGAGTGGTTGCGGCTATTAAATTATCATTATTATGAGATTTTTTTAATTACGGCCTTTTTGTATGTTATCGGCGTAATAATGTTTGCCTATTTAATTCGCGAATATGATCTAAAAAATATCACTTCAAAAAAAACTGTTTTATTGTAGATTGTATTTTAAAGAATCTTATTAAATCATTTAAATAACATTTTAGTTTAATTATATTTCATAACAATCATGAGGCTCTTATGAACAAAATATTCTTTTTCACAGTTATTATATTTTCGTCAATTTCTGCACAATCTTTAAATATGTCAGGATATAATTCAGATCCACTTTCGGAAACACCTTTGTATCCAATACCTTCAGAAATGAGTTTTGAAGAATATAAAGATATGAATCGAAGATTAAGTCAGGCTCTTGGATGGTCTGCAATTCCTATTCCTGGAATTACTCACTATTATGCAGGAGAAAAGAAAATGGCCAAAAGAATCTTTTATGTAGGCCTCGGTGGAATTGCTGCTATTATTGCTGGTGCTTCAATGAATGGAGAAGTGAGTTGGCCAGATACTTCGACATCTGAATTAAGAAATCGCTATGCAATTTATGATATTAATACTGAAGATGAATCTTGGTATAGAAAAATACCAGTAAGTATTGAAAGTGGAGAAACAAATTATAAACTACAACAGATACAAAAGCAATCTGATAATAATGAGGGAGGGGGGCTAATTTTTTTAGGAGCTTTAATACTTGTAGGCGATTTTATCTATGATCGTNTTTGGGGAATCAAAAAAATTGAAGATAAAAGAGATAAAGTTCGATTTAAGTATGGTCAGCAATTAAAATTTTCATTAATTCCAAACATTAATTCTTATAATAATCAATATAGTTTATCTTTAAGCAAAGGGTTTGATTTTTAAAAAAATAATTATTTAGTTTGAGAATTCAGGTAATATTATAAATTATAATCCTATAGGGATTTAATCTAAATCAATATATAGTTATTTTAAGTGTATGAGAGACTTTTTATTTATATTTTTGCAAAAAATTGTTCCTCAGCATTTAATTTCNAGGTTAATTGGGTCATTTGCAGCTTCTAAGAATAAAAAAATTAAAAATATATTTATATCATTTTTTATTGATAGGTATGATATAAATATGAAAGAAGCTCTAGAGGAAAACCCATTTCTTTATGAATCTTTTAATGCTTTTTTTACTAGACAACTCAAACCGGGCATTAGAAATTTTTCGCAAGATGGGAATTGTATTTCCAGTCCAGTAGATGGTCAAATAAGCCAAGTTGGATCCATAAAAACAGGTAAAATTTTTCAAGCAAAAGGTAGATCTTTTTCTTTGTTAGAATTTCTTGGAGGAGAGAAAGATTTAGAAAAAAAATTTACAGAAGGTAAATTTTCTACAATCTATTTATCTCCAAAAGATTACCATAGGATCCACATGCCCTTTTCTGGCACCCTAAAAAGTATGACCTATATTCCTGGTGACTTGTTTTCTGTGAATCCTGTTACCGTGGATAGTGTGGATAATTTATTTTCTAGAAATGAAAGGTTATCCTGCATATTTGAAACAGAAAAAGGCTTGATGGCGGTTGTATTGGTAGGAGCAATGATAGTATCAGGAATTCGTGTAAGTTGGGATTCTTTTAATTTTAAAAAAAATCGGATAATTCAAAAATGGGACTATCCCAGAACTGGAGAAGGTTCTGTTTTTTTAAAAAAAGGAGATGAATTAGGCCAATTTTTTCTTGGTTCAACCGTTGTACTTTGTTTTCCTAATGATCAAGTTAGATGGTTAGATGGCCTGAATCAAAACTCGATAGTCAGATTAGGACAAACACTAGCTAATTATCGATAATTTAGGTGTTTCTAGTTCAACATTATTAATCTAGGTTCCTGATGTGGTAGAAGGTTAAATCAAATTATTTAATTCTAATTTGTAAAGCGGTGTAATCTAACTATGTATAATCAATATGATATAATAAAGATAAATTTAGATTCTAAATTATCTATNAATAAAAATAAGTAAGGGTGGGTATGAAAAAGATTATTTTAAGTTTTATTTTTTTGATTATTGAAGGGTATGGTCAAAAATATTTTCAGCAAGATGTCTTTTATAATATTGATGTAAAATTGAATGATAGTTTGCACACACTATCAGGCTATGAGAAAATCACTTACATAAATAATTCAAATGAAACCTTAGACTATTTATGGTTTCATATATGGCCAAATGCATATAAGAGTGATTCGAGCGCTTTGGCAAAACAATTTATTCGTTTAGGAAATACTAAATTCAAATATACAAAAGAAAAAAATCGAGGATATATTGATAGTTTGGACTTTTCGATAGATGGGATTAAAGCAGGATGGGAATATCATTCAAAATGGAATGATGTCATTAAAATTAATTTACCAGAACCACTTAAACCTAAAGAGAANATTTTAATTGAGACCCCTTTCTTTGTGAAATTACCTAAAATAATATCTAGGTTAGGACATAATGGTCAACATTATGAAATTACACAGTGGTATCCTAAGCCGGCAGTTTATGATATTAATGGATGGCATCCGATGCCATATTTAAATATGGGTGAGTTTTATAGTGAGTTTGGTACTTTTGATGTTAAAATAACTTTACCAAAAAAATATAGGATAATGGCCACAGGAGATTTAGTNGGCGGAGCAACTGAAATAGCCTGGCTAGATTCACTAGCAAAGGAAGGAGACTCTCTAAATAGATTAAGATCAAAAGAGTTTAAAAAAGCTGTAAAAAAACTTCAAAATGAAATAAAACAAAAAAATAAACAAGAAAAACAAATAGGAAGTAAAAATCAAAAATATAAAACACTTCACTTTAGGCAAGAGAACATTCATGATTTTGCTTGGTTTGCAGATCCAAATTGGATTGTTCAAAAAGGTAATCTAGTATTACAAGACTCAGACCGAGAGGTCATACTCTGGAGTATGTATCTTCCTAAGAATGCAAAATTATGGAAGTCTTCAATACAATATTTACACGATTCAGGATACTGGTATAGTAAGTTTTATGGAGATTATCCTTATAATCATATTACCGCTGTCGATGGGGATATGTCTGCTGGAGGCGGAATGGAATATCCAAATATCACAGTAATCTCAAGAAGTGGGAGTGAGGATCTCTTAGAATTTGTCATCATGCATGAAGTTGGACATAATTGGTTTTATGGAGTTCTAGGTAATAATGAAAGAGATCATACTTGGCTTGATGAAGGACTAAATGAATACAGTAATATTCGATATTGGGAAAAAAAATATAAAAATAGAAATGACCGAATAATAATCAATGATTTCATTCAAAATAAACTAGGAATAGGAAGAGGGTTTGATATTCACTTTTTTCACTATATCCAATCAATCTATAATCCATATAGTTTAGATTTGCAACCGTTAAATATTTCAGCAGATGAGAATTATAATTATGTGAACTATGGTCAAAATTATAATAGAGTAGCAATAATGATGAGATATCTTCAGCATTATCTTGGTGAAGAAAAAATGGATATCATCATGAAAGATTTTTATGAGACATGGAAATTTAAACATCCAGGTGTGGATGATTTTTATTCAGTTTTTGAAAGGCATACTGGTAATAAATTAACATCTTTTTTTGAAAATGTTTTTGATAAAACCAGTTTCATTGATTTTGGAATAAAAAAAGAGAATGGCGATTTTTTAGTGGAAAATAAAGGCACATTTAATACACCCATTGAAATAGCATATTACAATAAAAACCGTAAGGAAATTCAAAGAGAGTGGATAGAGTTTGATGGAAAAAGAAAATTTCTAGATTCACCCAAATCTGCAACTTATGCAATTATTGATCCAGATAATTTTATGCCTGATGTNTTTCGTGTCAATAATTCTACAAAAAGAAATTTAAGTNTTAATTTTATATTTGAAAAGCCAACATATCATAATATTGATTTAAATATCATGCCGTGGTTTTTTTCATACAATACATTTAATGGCTTTACGCCAGGACTTACAATATGGAATGGTTTTTTACCTGGATTTAATGGTCAATCAAGTTATATGAATTTATTATATGATTTTAAAAATAAAACCCCTCTAGTGGGATTTGGATATAATAAAAACTATAATCAATTTTTAAATTTTCATTCAGGATCATGGGGCTTTAATGCAAGCAATATATCTGGTAGAGATGGGTTTAAAGTCTCCTTTAAAGGACTTATTAAACAACCTTTGACCAATACGCCTAAAATTAATTTAAATCTNAAACTTTTTTACCACAATTTAAATNAGGATGCTTTAGATACTNATTTTTATGATGCTGGCGAGTATTTAATTGGATCGGTATTTTTAAATAAACAATGGCAGCCAAATATTTTCAGGAAGTATTCTGTTGGAACTAAGTTTGATTTTAATCATGAATTTTTAAAAAGTACTTTTAGGACAGGTTTTGATCTTAAAATATCAAAAAATATTAGAACAAACGTAAGCATGGGGTATCATTCCTTTTTGATCTCAGAAAAAATCCCTAAACAATTCAAGAATTACCTATTTGGTAGTGTTGATCCAAATTTTGAGCAACTGGTATTTAACCGCACTCAAGAAAATAATGATTTGAAAATATTAGAAAAAATGTATATTGGAGATGGAATGAGGGGAGTTGATGTTGACAATTATGTATTATCAAATAAACAATCTAGATGGTTAATAAAAATTGATCAACGATTGCCAGTATTACCAGGGAAATTATTTTTTGATTTTTCTGGTGGAGATAATCTAAAAGAANATTATTATTCGGTATTTGGAATGGTTTTAGGTCCATTTATTGTACCGTTATTTCAGAGTTGGGAAACTGAATATACTTCTCCGANGGACATTCAATGGATACTTGAAAGGANTCGTTTTAGTCTGAATTTAGATATAAGACTAGGCAATTAGGTTGAATTTTTGTACTTTTTACATGTTAACCATTTTAATTTAAATTATTAATTATTTTTTATATTACTGGAGGGGTGATATTTTAATTAGAATATATATTTTAAGTCATGACTTTATTACAGGTCTTAATAATTTTAGATTTTGCCTTTAAGAGATTAAGCAGGAAAAAAATGATTAAATATTTTTTATCCATAGTTTTTCTATTTGGAGCACTAATTGCTGAAGAAAAAACTTTTATTAGAGAATATACCTACAGAGCTAGTGATTATGATAGTAAGGTAAAATCAAGAGAAAATGCATTGGCGCAGGTTAAACTATTGCTTCTTGAGGAGATCGCAGTATTTATTAAAAGTGAATTTAAAACTGAAAACAATTCATCTAATATCAATAATAATTTTAACGTAGAAGAGTTCGATAGTCATAAAATTTCATCCATAACTGCAGGAATAACTCAAACCAAAATATTAGATGAAAAATGGACAGGAGAGGTGTATTGGATTAAGGCGCAAATTACGCTCGATCCTGAGGATGTAAAGGAAAAAATTAATGAAGCTGCCTTAAATTTAAATCAAAAGGCTTCTTCAGATTTTCAGACGACCATTAACCTTTCAGATGAAGAAACAGCAGATGGAATATATAAGTATGTTTCATTTTATTCAGGAGCCGGATTTGGATCCTTAGATAAGTTTTATGCAGAGAGTGCATTTTCAAATCCCGATGATGAATCACAAACCTTGTGGACTGCGAATGTTTTGGATGTGACCACTCGTAATACGCTTCCTCAAATAGGACTAAAAATTGGAGGGTGGAAATCTGGGTATGGAGGTGAACTTGAGATGTCATATTTAGGACATAAAATACCNGAGCAAATTGTATATTACGATAGTAATGGGCAAATATTTATCCCGCCTACTGATGATTTTCCTGAGGGATATTATTATACTATTGAACCACAAGACAGCGTGGATTTGCCGGATGGTTTTTTAACATTTAATTCTTTTTCTGTTGGAGGGAGTGGCTATTTTACCTTGCCATTATCTAAGTANATNTACCCGTCAATTGGTTTTGGTGTCTCATTATCAATGAATAATGTTTCGTCTGATTTTTCTGGTCCAGGAAGATATGCTGCTAAAAATGTAATGGCAGCTTTNGGTTATGATTTAAAAGAAGAACAAAGTTTAAATACCAATCACTTTGGTTGGGGTTATTTNCTTCCTTTAGGAATTAAATATATCTTTAAAAAAGACTCTTATATAACATCAGAAATTAGATTTTCAAGAAAATATATATCCTTTGTAGCAAGCGAGGGATATTTAAAAGAACTAGATGAAACTATANTACAATCATTTCAGTTTAATATTGGTTATGGAANATTTATAAAATAAAATATGATTAATTGATGAAGATACTTTTACCCTATACTTTGTCTCTTATCTTTTTTATTCAAATAATTTTTGGGCAAAACTTAGAAAATTATCAAGATGAAAAATTAAATAAAGAAAAGGTCTCAAAGAGTAAAATTTTTAAAAAGCATATGACCCAAATAATGCCTGCCTACATATTTTTTGGTCAATATGCTTTTTTATATGGTGTTACGCTCGGAGGCGATGCGATTATATCAGGTAAAACACCAGAGTGGGCTAACACTATATGGTTAATAACCCCACTACTGGGTGGATTTCTCATTAAAGAGGGAACTAAAGAATCAANAAAAGAACTTTATGATAGTAAAACATATGATGATGAATCTACTTTTTTTTACACGATTTATTATCTAGGTCCAGATATTTCAAGTATTAATAATTTTGAGGCAAAAGGAGAGGATGGAAAATGGACAGCCAATGTTCTCAAGGCAAATACTGCAATAAATTATCCTGCAATGGGTTTCAGGACAGGTTTTTATACCAACAGTCTTGGACTCGACTTTGAGATGTCATTGTCAGCTCACCACAGTAAAGAGCAAACAGCATTTTATAATTTTACTGGAGAAATATACAATGAACAATATGGTAGGTATGTAGAACTTCCAACTAGTATGGAAATTGATCTCCCTTCGCATTTTCTGATGCTTCACTCATTGTATACGGGCTTAAATGTCTTTTATTCATTACCAAAATTTGGGTTTACCCCATACATTGGTATCGGAGCAGGAATGCTCTATAATAGCGTTCAATCACAGTACCCTGGTCCTGCAAATTTAGTTCAAGAAGAAAACTCTCTCGCTCTTGATGATATGAGTTTCAATTGGGGAGGTCATGGTTTTCTTGGTTTTAGATANTCTAAATCCGACTCATTTTATTATTTTGAATTAAGGCCTACATTCCACCATTTTAATTATAATAGTGGTAATGGAAAATTATCAGAAATAGATCGCTTTACCCTGGAGTCTTTACAGTTTCAATTTGGTATTGGAACCAGTCTATTTAAATAAAGATATC
Source organism: Fidelibacterota bacterium (assembly GCA_002691785.1). Taxonomy (GTDB): domain Bacteria; phylum Fidelibacterota; class Marinisomatia; order Marinisomatales; family UBA1611. Next base: position 26,341 of record NZIX01000037.1, read on the forward strand.
ACTGATTTATTTATTTCTGTATTGAATGATGATAAAACGCTTAAATGTGAGCTATAATTTCTTAATTTTTATCCAGAATTTTCTTTAAAAAATAAAATATAAGAACACAACTGATTTATCTTTTAGATGAAGTGGATTTTAAAATCATTAGCTGATGTTATAGAATATAAGGGAAGATCCTCCATTGTTGAGAGCAGATATTTCTTTTTCTTTAATTTCTTAGCTATATTGATAGCGTTAAGTATTGATATTAAACTAGGTCTAATTAGAGAAATTATACCTGGATTTTCAACATACGTATTAGCTGAAATGGTACGTATTATTTTATTTTTTCCAAATATTTCACTTGGTATACGACGTTTACATGATATAAATAAATCGGGTTGGTGGGTTTTGCTTTCATTCACGGTAGTAGGTATCATACCATTGTTTTACTGGTTTTACTTTGTTCATGGTGATAAGCAACCAAATCAATATGGCAATGCTCCAGATTTAGTTGGAGATGACACCTCTAAAAAACTCTAAAATTTTTAAACCTAGGTTATAAATAAATTACAAAAAATTAATTAATGAATACGAAAATTTAATTTAGATCTTTTTGAAATCCATTAAGGTATATTCCAATTAACCAGGAGTAAAAATATGACAGATATAGTTATCAATCAATCTGTGGCTATTCTTTGTGATGGAAATAATATTGAACGTAGTATTCATGAGATGTCTAAATCCAAAAAAGCGATGATTAATTTTGATCAATTAATTCCAAAGTTGCTAAATGGAAGAGGTTTGAATAGATTGATTTATTTTAGAGAAGGGAAGTCTATATCGGGAAAGTTTGCAGAAAGATTGCATCAAAATTATTATGGATCTGTGGTGCCTTGTCACAAATCAGCAGATATACCTCTTTCAATAAAGGCAACACAATTAGCTTCAAAAGTAGACACGATTATTATTATGTCTGGTGATTCAGATTTTGTAGAATTAGTAACTCATCTTAAGGCTGAGGGAGTTAGAGTTGAAATTGCATCTGTTAGGCAAACGACTGCAAAAATATTAATGGATGAATCTGATCATTATCATGAAATAACGAACGATGATTGGTTTGTTTACAAAGGATTAAAAAAATCATATAAAAAGCATGAATCCTAAGAATTTTATTTTATGTATTAAGTGATTTTTATATCAAGATGTAAGATTTATGTAAAGTATTAAGTTAAATAAAAAAAGAGAGAAATTTTGAAAAATATATGAATATTTTTGTTGATAATTCTTAAAATTACATTGATAAAATCACAGCCGGATATTGGTGATTTAATATGGGAAGATAATTTTGATAATCTTGATCATTGGATTATCGAATCGGGAAATGGATCATGGGGTTGGGGAAATGGAGAATTACAATTTTATAGTGAAAATAATATAGCGATTACAGAAATTCCTTCAGAGTTAGGTAATAATGCCCTTCATATTACCGCGTATCAAGAATCTGGCGAAGGAATTGTGGATCAATGGGGAAATCCTTTGAATTATACATCTGGAAAGGTGACCTCAAAATCAAAAATTTCTGTGAAATATGGGATGATTGAAACTCGAATAAAAGTTCCTGATCTCGATTTGGGTGGATGGCCTGCCTTTTGGCTTTTAGGTACTGCTAACTATAGTTGGCCTCGATGTGGAGAGTTAGATATGATGGAAATGGGCCATACTAAAGAGTTTAGAGATCTACATGATGAGCATAATGGAGGGAATGGCCTAGACAATTCAACCGTAAATCAAATGGTCGGAGCGAATGCGATATTCTATGCTGATGAAGCTATAAATTCTGATAATCCATCAGGTGCGGCTAGTATTGCATGGGATCCTGATGATGATTATTGTAGACCGTATTACAATTATGAAAATTTAAATAACAGATTTTTAATTTATAGAACCTATTGGGATTCTGATAGTATTCGNTTTACGGTNNTAGATGATGATGTTGAATATGATTTATNTTCGGATGTATTTCCTATAGATAGCATTTCTGATGAGTTTAATGCTCCATTTTTCTTTAATATAAACTTAGCAATTGGAGGAACCTTAACAGATGCTTACAATTTAGGAGATCCGGGCACAGGCGATCCAATATCAATGTCATTTCCATCANATATGTATGTTGACTATATAAANGTTTTTAAATGGAATGATGAAGGTGAAGTTCATTTGGGNCCACCTGAATTTAAGGATGGTGTGTTTGGNATATATACNGATCTTACACCAATTGATGATGGNCTNATNNCAGGAGATAATGCNGAAATTTATGTATGGGAGGGGACACTNTCAGAGGGNAATATAAGCCCATTTGAAGGANATAATGGGATCACATGGGNAACCACNGGTCAAGGATGGTTTGGTGCTGGAGTTATGTCTATACAGCCAGTTAATCTATTTAATTTTGGAGACGGACATTTAAAATTTAGCATCAAAATACCTTCGAATATTTCCTTTCAAATAGGGATTATAGATGCATGGGGCAATCAATCTTATGTGGAGTTTCCTGCGAATCAAAATAAATATGGTTTATCAAGAAATGGAGAATGGGGTCAGGCCTCAATTCCTGTTGAAGATATAAGAGGTGACTATATTGATTTGAGAATGCTGAGTTATGAATTCGTTATCCTAGAGGTTAATGGAGCTCAATGTGAGTTTGGCTTAGATGATATTTATTGGGAGAGCGGAGGTACGGTCAAAGTAATAAATAGTAATCAAAATACGTCTCCAAAAACGTTTTTTTTAAAGGGAAATTACCCAAATCCGTTCAATCCAGTTACCGCATTAAGTTATGAATTATTGGAGCCCACATTTATTGAGGTGACTATTTATGATATTATGGGTAATGTAGTTAATAATCTTTTAAGTAAAAAACAAACTTCTGGCCATAAAATTTTGCAATGGGATGCCACTGATAATCAAGGGAAACCAGTATCAGCAGGTGTTTATATATATAGAATAAGTTCTACTAATTTTAGTCAGACTAAAAAAATGATTTTGCTTAAGTAAATATGATTTGTAGCCGAAAAAATAATAGACAACAAAAAGTTATTAGGAATCCAAAATGAACCATAAAAATTTATTTACAATTAATATATTCAAAACAAAATTTACATTAATTATTACCTTATTGTTTATTGCCTCATGTACTCAAACCTATGTACCTAAAAAGTATTCAATAGACCAGTTTTATCAAAATAATCGAATAGGTGGAGGTGCCTTTTCTGAAGATGAAACGAAACTTTTGGTTAGTAGTGACGAATCAGGGATTTTTAATGTTTATGAAATTGATATTGCTTCGGGGGAAAAAACGCAAAAGACATTTTCGGAAAAGGAATCTTTTTTTGCTATTGATTATTTACCAAGTACTAATCATATTTTGTATTCGGCTGATAAAGGCGGTAATGAAATAAACCATATTTATTTAATGAGTGAAGATGGTAAGATTTCTGACCTTACTCCAGGTAAAAATGAAAAGGCAAGTTTTGCTGGTTGGAGCAAGGATAAAAAATCAATGTACTATATATCAAATAAACGAAACTCTAAGTTTTTTGATTTTTATAAAATGAAAATTGATACATGGAAATCTGAAATGCTTTACCAGAATGATAATGGAATTAATATTTCCGATATGTCAGAAGACGAGTCCTGGTTTTCTTTCAGTCAGACTATTACAACCAGCGAAAATAAATTATTTTTAACAAATAGGATTGATAAATCTACAATTGAACTATCTGAAGAACCTGGTAGCTATAGTTCATCTGGTTTTAGTAACAATAATAAATATTTCTTTTTTATTACTGATGTGGGGGAAGAGTTTTCCTATCTAGTTAAATATGAAATTGAGACAGGAAAAGAGGAAGTTTTATTCCAAACAAACTGGGATGTGATGTATAGCTATTTAAGTGAAAATGAGAAATATCGGGTCACAGCCGTGAACGAAGATGGAAAAAACACTCTTTTTATTAAAAATTTAGTAAATAATTCAGATGTTTTTTTCCCTGAAATACCAGATGGAGATATAAAAGGGGTCAGAATCTCTAAAAGTGAAAAGAAGATTCGATTAACTATTGGTACTTCAAAAAGCCCAAACAATATTTATGTATATGATATGAGCAATAAAGATTTGAAGAAGCTTACCAAAACTTTGAATCCTGAAATAAATATAAATGATATGGTCGCTGCTGAAGTGGTTAGGTATCCATCATTTGATGGTCTTGAGATACCTGCTATTTATTATAAACCACTAGATGCAACCAAAAGAAATAAAGTACCAGCTTTAGTTTGGGTTCATGGTGGTCCTGGAGGACAAAGTCGTACAGGTTATTCATCTTTTATACAATATTTGGTAAATCATGGCTACGCTATCCTTGCTGTAAACAACCGTGGGAGTAGTGGATACGGCAAAACATTCTATAAAATGGATGATCTTAACCATGGTGATAAGGATCTAAAGGATTGTATCTGGGGAAAGAAATGGCTTCAATCTCAAGATTATATTGATGCAGAAAAAATTGGAATAATTGGCGGTAGTTACGGTGGTTATATGACTATGGCAGCGATGACGTTTACTCCTGATGAATTTAAAGTTGGTGTTAATATTTTTGGGGTAACCAATTGGTTAAGAACCTTAAAATCAATTCCTCCATATTGGGAGTCCTTCAGGAATGCACTTTATAAAGAAATGGGTGACCCTACTACAGCTGATTCTGTCAGGTTGTATGAGATCTCCCCTGTATTTCATTCTGATAAAGTAAAAAATCCAGTTATGGTACTTCAAGGTGCAAATGATCCACGTGTATTAAAGATAGAATCAGATGAAATTGTTGAAGGTATTGAAGCAAACGGAATTACTGTTGAATATGTTGTTTTCGATGATGAGGGACATGGATTTCGTAAAAAAGAAAATGAAATTGAAGCTTATGGAAAGGTTCTAAGTTTCTTAGAGACATATCTAAAAAATGATGTGAAAACTTTACAAAATTAATTATAATACTTTACAATCGTTTTTTTGATTAATAATAAAATAATAAGTGATAATCTTATGAAATTAAAAAATAAGGAGACCTAAGATGATAGAGACTTTGCTTAATGGTGGACCATTTATGATGGTATTATTCATTATAGTAGGTAACATCATTTTTATTTCAGCAAAAAACATCAAAGAACCCTATAATACCAATGGCATTGTGTTGCTGGGTATCTTTAGTGCTTTGATAGGTATTTCAGCTACATATCTTGGAGTCAATGCTGCATTCAATGCGGTACCAGAGATTAGCAATATTTCGCCACATATTTTAATAAATGGTTTAAAAACATCATTAATTACATCGTTTACAGGAGGAATTATTATGCTTATTTCAACAGCACTATGGTATTACTTTATA
>NZIX01000038.1 GCA_002691785.1 Fidelibacterota bacterium
AGTTGCAATACTCTCCCATATTTCAATAGCATGCTCTTTAAACCCATCTTCAAGCCAAAGTCTTGCTGTTCCATCACTATCACTGATAGGTCCACCATTTTGGGCTCCTGGAGCACAGTGCATATCTAAAATGATATACATATTGTAAGGCTCACACCAAGCTAATAAAGAATCTATAATTTGATAGCCCAAAGGATTGATAGTTCCAGGAGTTTCAGAGAATTGTTTATAATGAAATGGAACTCTTATATGATTCATTCCCCATTCAGCTAATTGATCAATATCAGTTTTATTTACATAATTAGACCTGTATAATTCCCAAAATTCTTCTGCAAGGTCTGNTCCTATTAAATCCTCAATATGATTTTCAATTTCAGTTGGNGATTCAAACCCTTCAATGTATCCCAAATTACTTAGCATATATCCTTCAGGGACTAACCAACCCCCAAGTCCAAATCCTCTCAATAAAATTGGGTCTCCATTTCCTTCAACAATTTCACCATTTTCTACATGTAAAAACCCTTGTGAAAAAATTATATTTAAAATGAAAAAATATTTTATAATTATTCGCATAATTTGCATTCTCCAAAACAAACTATTGATAAAACCGTATCCAAATTAGATGTAGACAAAGTTCTATTAGAAAATTCTCCAGAGCTACATTCATCATTAATGGTTTCCCAACCTCCGGTCCATGAATCAGGAAANAAACCGTTTCTAAATTTATAACTAAAATCCGAATTTTTAGGTAAGATTAATGTCCTCTNCCAGATTGAGGATTCAGNCATTGGATACATTTGAAGACCTCCAGGACTTCCATTNTTTAAANTNCCTCCTGATAACCAAACACCTGTTCCACTAACAGTTTGATTNTTCATATCAACTTGAAATTTTACANTAATTGAGTTCCCTNACTCNGTTTTTTTATANACTCGGACATAATCTATTTCCATTTCCAAAGGAAATGCATTTTGATTTATCCCTTGTANCCCTCCCCAATCTCCTCCNATTGCTAAGTTAAGAATTAGATAGTGATTAAGATTAAAAGGCCATTTATTTTGATTACCATCTGAATCATTATAAAGGAAAAAGTAGGGTTGATTATCAACNGAAAAATGTAAATAACTACTATCCCATTCCAGTGAATACAANTGAAATGAATCTGTAACTGTTGATATTTCAACATTCCCAGATTTTTGAGTACCGTTCATGTGATTATAGTCTGTTGTATGTATAGAACCATGAATATTCCCCTGATCAAATCCAACATGTTCCATAATATCTATTTCCCCACAATGAGGCCACCCATCGGTGGAAATGTTATCTCCTAACATCCANATTGCAGGCCAAGATCCCTTCCCAGNAGGTAGTTTTGCTCTTATGTCAAATTTCCCATAAGTCCACGAGTGTTTTCCAGCTGTATTTAATCGTCCCGAAGTAAAATCTGCATTATACTCAGATCCAGTATAATCAGAGTCAACATACCCAGGCTCAATTAATCCTCTGATGACCAATTTCCCATCTCTAGTAAAAATATTTGTATCTCTATTTGTGTAAGCCTGTTCTTCATTATTAACCCAACCCGGTCTCCAACGCAGCTTAGTCCATTTTTGATTGTCTATCTTATCTTGATCAAATTCATCAGACCACACAAGTTCCCAATTTTCATTTATAGATGTTTCAACATTTTTATCTTCAGCTATAATTTTCTCATCACAGCCTAAATACAGGAACTGCAGCACCATTAATAAAATGATCTTTTTAGAATATCTCATTTACTTTAAAAAGATGGCTTTACTTNTGTATACTTTTTTGTCAATTTTAGTTTGGATAATATATAGACCACTTGAATTCCTTGAAGCATCCCAAGAGAATTGATATTGTCCCATATTCATTGATTGTGAAATAACTTGCTNTATAAAACGACCATTTATGTCAAAAATAGTTATATTTACGTTTGACCTTTGTTTTATTTCAATGGGTATTGACAAAGAAGAGTTAAAAGGATTTGGATAAGGCCGAATTAAATTGTANTCTGTTGGAGTAACTGTATCTACAGATAAAGAAGATATTTTTATGAGCTTTGTCCCATTAATAAAGGGACCTGCTGCTTCATATCCTCCCCCATAAACCTGAGCAGAAAAGTATACATCTAAAACGCCATCTTCAACTTTTATATTATTAAAAGATAAATCTAAAGCATGATGTAATCCAACGGCTGAAAAAACATCTAAATCATTGATCCATAGGCTATCTTCAATAACGATATCGAATGTTCGAGTATTGGATTCATCATAATCATTTTCAGATAACATAAACACTAAATCGTAAAACCCATTTTCAACTCTAATCTTGTATCCAGATACTCGATTCAAAGATGATCTATATATATGATCCTCGTTGGTATTAATTATATCTGTGCTTTCAGCTGTATATTGATAATTACCTCCCAAATGACCATATTCTTTATCTGGACCCCAAACTTGATCTGCTAGAAAGTTCTCAAAATTACCTCCTGCATTATTTATAAACACTGAATCACTAAGAGGTCCTGGAATGTTTAAAGGGAGGACTTGCCAGTTAAGAGTATTAGGAGGATCATTATCATCTTCAATATTAAAAACGCCCATAGATGGAGCATCTAAAATTTCGTCTGATTCTAGAGTAAGCTTAATTGTACGATTATCCTCAAGTANTTGGGCTTCTAAAATATTGACATTTGCAATACTATAATTACTACTTAACTGAGAACTGATTGAATCTAACTCCTCTGAAAAACGGACATCTATAGTATTACCATTTTGCCTTGCCCATATTGCGGATGGTATGGTTAAATCTTGATATCCTGGTTCGGAAATATTGGTTAAGCATAGAATAAGATATCCATCTTGAAATACTACATTTTCTTCNACAAATAGAGATTGATTACCACCCCATGTGTGATTATTACTTTTTTCCCACATTAAAGTATCAAAAGAATTAAAATCGTCTTGCCATTGATGAGTAAAGTTTTGATTAGTACCTATTTCACCTTCACCAGGAGTGTAAGATGCGTAACTAACATAGTCATAATAAGAAAAACGAGGTAAAATACGATCGTCCCAAACTCCTACCCAATCATCATACGTTGGATTCCATAAGTTCATCATAACTTTTTGTGGATAATTCAAATCTTGGATATGATCCTCTATTTGCCTATATACCTCCTCGCCATCAATAAACCAGGCAACATAATCCGGTGTCCATTCAAAACCATAGGTATGAAATTCAAGATGATGATTAAATGTGTTATAGTGTTGTCTTAAGTGGGAAGTATTAGTAATAACATTCATATCAATCACATTATCATATCGACCCAAGAGTTCAATATCAATTTCATTCCAGGGAGTATTTCCATAATCAGTATTATACGTAAAAAAGGAAGACACCAATCCATCACCTTGGGCAGGTTTAAAACGGACTTCAAATTTACCATAAAGAAAATCGTCTTTAGTCCTTAATTCTGCACCTCTGTAGTTTTGTGCTTTTAGAAATACAATCAATGAAAACAAGTATAAAATATAATATTTCATTCAAAATATTAATTATTATTTAGATTATAAAGAAGTCAATAGAACTTTATATGAACTATTAAAGGTTAAAGTGATTATACCGGTACAAATTAAATACTATTCATTTTAATTATCGATTAATCTTTTCCATTTCTTCTCCATAATTTAATTTACTATCATCTGTTAATATTGGAAAAGAGGGCACCATGATTGGATAAGGAACTCCTGATTGGGTAACCATCATATCTGTTGATGATAATTCAATATTTTCAAAAGCATCAATATTAATTTTAATTTCAGAAGAATAAATTGATTGCAGTGAATCCACAATAGGGTTGTATAGGTTTAATTTCTCTTCTTCTGATTGATTACCTGCACCCATATAATTTTGACTTAAAAAGGCATCTCTCCACATTTCTACGTTTGATTCAACTACCCAATTTTTATCAATACCTAGTTCATAACATTCAGAAGTGATTTCTTTATTTCTAATAAAATCAGCAATTGCCAATCGTAACTGAGATGGAAATTGGCTTTTCCCCATCTTCTTTTTTCTAAAAACTAAAGGATGTGACCTTAATTCTTCATGGAGTTTTTTGATGCTCCAATCATTGCCATTGTATGAAAAAAGGGTTGATTCCAAATCCAAAATATTTTCTTTATCTAGATCAATTATTTCTTTCTGATCAATATTTTCTACTTGATCCCAAATAACATCATTAATTGCTTCTTTTTTATCTTCCTCTTTTTTTAAATAATAATCGCCAGCATATTTTGAATATATTTTAAATATATCTTTATTAAAGGTTATCGATTTATTAGACATTAAACTTTTAACCCAATCTGAATGTGTTTTATTTGCATTTTTTTCTTTTAATTTTTCAATAACATCATTTCGGTTTAGTTCTTTCTGAGATTCTGTAATAGGAGGTTGATCAATCCAACCTGTTATTTGCATCATTAGAAAGCTACTATCACCCGTTTCTAATGGACCTATAATTTGACCAACTTTTAAATCATTTTTGAACATAACATCTAAAATTTGATCTGATTCTCTATCCAGCCATTTTATGTTTTTTTGTGGGGTATTTCCTTCCCACAAAGCTTGGTATATAGAGTCTAGAGTAATATTCTCAGAAATTAGATATTGAACTTTTTTTACCATATCTAATCCAGGAAGATTAATATAGTCTAGTTGAACTGACCTTCTGGATAGTTTTAAGTATTGATTTATTTCTTCATCTTTTAAATTTACTTCTTCATAAAAGTAGTTGTTGTAATGAAGTTGCCTCATTGCCTGCTCCTTTCTCCCTTTCAAAAATAGATTAAAGTTGATATCATTAAGCTTTTCAGAATTATTCTTTTCAATTTCTTGAGATAACATTTTTTCGGCTATCAGGGAGTTGAGTATAATTTTTTTATGAATGTAGTTTCCTCGACGACAATATTTTGGCCTTATTGTATACTCTGCTCGCCTTATAAAATCTTGAATTGTGATGTATTTAGATCCTACTTTAGCTAGCAGAATACTATTATCTATGGGTGTATTTTGGTTATCTGAGCAGTTAGTTAAGAGAAGTGTCAGTAGGATGCAGAAGAAATAACGCATCATTATTTATTTATTTAGAATGAAATGCCAATTGTATATGCGTGCATATTGCCTAAGATACCAATGTCCTTGTAAGCATAATCAACATTGATAGATTTATTACCCAAATAATTAAGCTGAATTCCAAAACCAGCCGTTGTACCATATTGAGGAGTATCCATAAATAAAGCTTTTAAACCACCTCTCAAACTAAAAACACCAAATCCAGGGATTTTATTATCAACAGAGATACCGGTATTTATGGATTCAGAATTATTATTTGGATGTAGAGCATCTATTGCAATTTTAACATCCATGAAGTTTGAGACAATTGGTTTTATTGCTACTCCTATTCTAAATATTAAAGGTAACTCCCATTCTCCTGTTCTAAATTGACCCGCAACATCGCCATAGTTCCCTTCTTCATATTCAGATATATCAATTGGCTGATAAGAGTCTATACCATTAAATTGCATCCTAGTACCATAATTTGAAATACTCATTCCAATATTCATTCCATCTTTATCTTGCCCAGTAAATGAAAAAAAGTTGGTATTAACTAATACACCTAAATCAAGAGCGAATGCATTTGCAGAGCTATGCCATATATTAGATCTAACGAATTTAATTGAAGAGCCAAATGCAAACCATGACACTATTTTTCTAGAATATGTAAATGAAGCAGCTAAATCTGTAGCCTTAAATTTTTCTCCGGTACCTTCTTGGTACTCTAGGGTGGTCACATCCATTTCACCATAGTCCATTTGGGTGATGCCAAAACCTATGTTCCCCACTCCGGGGATCACAATGGCTCCTGCTGTAAATAACATATTGATGTCCACTAACCAAGGTTGAAGCATAAAGGTTGCTGATGGGGATGTTAGATTAGCTAGACCTGCAGGATTCCAGTAAATAGAAGAAACATCATTTGCCACAGCAACATAAGCATCTCCCATGGCAGTGGGTCCACTTCCTACCCCTATTTCTAAAAAATTTGCAGTAGTGGTTCCATATCTATTAATAGTTTGTGCTTCTAAACAAACTAAAGTCGTAATAAAAATCATAATTCTAAAATATTTTATCATTTTATAACCGCAAACTTCCCTAGTTTTGAATCGCCGGTCTGATTTGATTCAACGTGGTAGATATACATTCCTGCAGCTATCTCAAGATTTTCTCTGGTTTGCATGTCCCAATGAATTGTACCATTTTCAGGTGTATTGTTAACAAGTATTTCATCCACAAATACTCCACTTACAGTAAATATTTTAATCACACAGTCTGCAGGAATATGTGTGAAAAGAAGGCGTCTTCTTTGATTTAAGAATGGATTAGTTACGGCTCCTTCCATCATATTTGTCATGACATAGGGATTAGGAACTACTTTAATATCATCCATCCCATTTTTCAGTTCTACTTGATCAAGGCTATCGTTTGATTCTATTGTAAATCGAAGAGTATCTGTTTCAAAGAAAGGTCGATTCCAATCAAGCTGATATACGTCACCAGGTTTTGGAAACGTACTCTCAGTAGTTAATTGAAAATCAATCACAAATGCCGTAGCTCTCCAACGACTACCTGCAGGTGCTCCNACCATAATTCGATCTTCATAGATATCGATACTATCATTCCCATTTACATCATGAATCGCTACATCCATGATCTCATATTTTCCTAAGGAATCAACAAATGACGTATTTTGGATATAAAAACTTAAAGCAGGTTGCATAATTTTATCTGAACCAATGGAGGACCCCGTTTCATCTCTAACCGTTCCTGAAGAAGCAATACCTACGTATTCTGAATCAGAATTGGTAAATACAACCTGATATTTCCAAGGCATTTTAATACCTTCTACTTCCGAAGGTGTGACCCTCATTATGCCGTTACCAGTGATCCATCCCGATTTTGAATAACTGAATTCTGGTATTTCAACATCTGGATCAATCTCTATTTGAATTCCATCAAATACATCTGTGCTTACTAAACTATTAGGGTTTAAAGTCCAATAATTGGAACTATCACGATAAAATAAATTTGTTCCAATATACTTNGANGTATCTTCTTTATANCTAATAAAAGAACTATCGGTTTCATCATGAACAAAAATTTCGTTCGTAACATATTGAAAACCATTTTCATAGCCACTTACAGTAGAAATAGTATCCACACCAAATGTGACAAAATATTTATGCCCATCTAGAATGCTACCTTGAGCTCTGATAAAGGGTGAAATGGTACCTGAGCCTAATAGATCGGTTTCTTCCGTGATTACTTTGGGTGGTATATAACCGGAGGCGTACTGATGTGGCTCTACAATAGCAACATTTTTACCAATAGATCGAATTTGTTCAAAGTCATCTAACTCAATAACAGCGTTATTTTCAGAGGGAGATATACCTGGGCCAATATCAGGAGCTCCGTAATCATATGCAACAACAGCATAATAGTATGTTCGTCCATTCTGAACGGTGTTATCAATAAAAATATGATTAATACCCGATTCAGTTCCGAGATTATACCCAGTCCCATTCACGAGTCCAAAATCAGTAAAGCCATACCTATCATCAACAATATCACATTGGTAAATTGGTTTTTTAAACATTGGCGTTCCGTATCCATCCGTAATAATTTCAGGATCAGACATGTATTTATCGGTTGATCTATAAACTTTATACCCTTCAAAATCATTTACATTTCCAACAAAAGGATCTCGGGTTCTAGTATCTGCAACATCATCCCAAGTTAAAACAACTTCCCCATCTCCTGCTGTGGCGGTGAGAGTAGGCATCTTAGGTGGCTGAGCAAACCTGTAGTCTTTTTCGTAGATAACTTGGACAATTCTTTTTAATTCATATAGAGCAGGGGCAGAGTGAGAGCTTGAATTCAAACCTGCCAATGCATCATAAGAGTGAAGCTCTGACATAGATATTCTTTCAACCCTACCTTGGTATAGTGAAAAGGGTCCTGAAGCAAAAACCTCAATTAGATTGGATATATTACCTTCGAACTCTTCTAGTGAATCTGAACCAACGACATCCCACATCGCTTGATCATTTTTAAACCAATAAGTTTCGTTAGAAGCTGCATGGCTCGGAACTGGGAACATACGAAAAGAGGTTAAGCCAACCATATCTGATTCGGATACATCTGTTGTATTAAAATTAGGTTCACAACCCACTCCCTCTTCAAAATCAGGTCTATGATTTCCCTCTGTGCCATCTAAATCTGGACCTGTATAATTAATTTCACCAGGAGCGACACCATCTATTCCGATGTCGTCACCAAAGTATTCAGATAATTGGTAAACACCATCATTGTTTAGATCCTCCCCATCTTCCCAATCTTGATCTTCATCTGCATCCCAATGTTCAACTAGATCAGATTCCTCTAGCTGATAAAAATCTAAAAAAGCGGCTAGATCCGCAATTCCATCTGTAGGTCCAACTTTTGAGATAGCCTCATTGTCTCTTTTTTCATCTATCAACCCATCTCCATCGTTATCTCTAAAATCATAGGCTAAACCAGGGCTCTCTAAATAAGCAAATCCCATTAATCCCGTAGGTCTTCCACCAGAACCAATCCCGTTAATGTCCCATGAATAAGACATGTCAATTTCAATATCAAAATAACCTAAATCATCTGAGCCATCATCACCTATTCCATTGTCTACCCAATAACCAAAAGCAACATCCTTTAGATCGTGATCAGATATATTGGCTATGGAATATTCCCAAAATATTGCATCTCGCGCTTGGGGATTATTCCATTGAAATCCTCTCACCGAAACACGTATCCCTATTCCTCCCCATGGAGCGCCATATTGCTTTGTTACATCTGGTTTAATATCGCCAATTAATCTATCCGATCTTGGATAGTATTTTACAAAATCTTCTGAACCTAAATATTCTTGATCTTGAGCATCATTTACAACATAGTAGCACTCTTGATCAGCGTAGGTAATTCCTCTACCAAATCTACCATCCCACTCCCCATTCCACTTTGTTTCAAAACCGGTTGAAGGCCAGCCTTTTGACCATGAAGAAATATCATCTTCAGAGCTCTTACCAGGCCAACCTGGCCAAGAACCTTTTATATAAGATAATGCCGGATATTCATTTGATTCATTGAAATAACCAAATGAAGGATACATACCCCATTCGACAGTACCTGTAGGATCAAAATCCATTTCTTCTCTATAGCTGGTCTGCAAGTAATAAAGAGAGTGATAATCTTTAGCATTTGGACCAAATAAATCTAGAGGTTCGGTTAGGGGATTACTATCTACTGTGGATGGATCTCCATCATCTTCAATATAAACCTTCGCCCCCACTAATAATCCAATACCATCAACCATCTTTAAGCCATCTGTGTTATTCGGCCATTTAGAAGCATTTGAGGCAGGCCAATCAGATAACTCAGTTGTATTTTTAAAAAATATTAAAACTCTATTACCTGTCATGTAACCAGATCTCTCAGCAGACGGGTCACCGGCAGGATCATCCGGCCCTTCATATTCACGTCCTTGACTTAACAAAAGTGAGAAACTAAAGAATACAATAAAAGATTTTGACAGAGTGAGCATCAAAAATAAACTCCTAATGCAAGTTTAATGCTTCTAGGGGAGGAGAACATCGATGGATTTTGAATCCGATCCTCATATTCATTAAAATCACTTCTGTGACCTGCAAGGTCAGTTTCTTTTATTACAGCCGTATATGCTCTTCCTGTCTGAGCATCTACCCACTCTTCATTCAATCGATCAAATAAATTATATATGTTCATTTCTAAATTTGCATTATACATTCCCAGTAGTTTAAACCTGTAATAAAAAGCTCCATCAACTGAGTACTTTTCAGGACGATAATCATTATTTGGATATAAATTTATTCTGGATAAAACACTCTCTGCTTGAGGAACAAATGTATAGGGTGAACCTGAGTTGTAATAGGCTGTGATAGTTGCACCATAATTTTTCATCGAAAAAATCATAGATCCATTTAGAGTATGCCTCTGATCCCAACTCATAGGTATAAAGCGATTGACGGGATCCATACTTGCCCCAGCCCGACTAAATGACTGAGTTGGAGAATCCGCATTTCCTCTTGTATACTGAAGAGTATAATTAACCATTCCTCTTAAGCTTCCTTGTCCTAAGTCTAACTTTACTTCCAGACCACGAGCGTTCCCATAATCTTTATTCGAGTATAATCCATACTTAACTTGATTATAGGTTGTTATAATTTTTGTACTCAACAAGTTATAAATGTCCCTATAAAAGAGTGCAACATCTAAACTCAAGTTTCTTGATAAACCCTGCCACAAACCTAATTCATAAGTAATTGTTTTTTCAGGCTCTAATAAGGTATTTCCCATCGTGGTAACATAATCATTTGGATCAACGAGAAAACTATTGTTTTGATACATAGCATACATAGGNGGCATCTGGAAAAAATGACCATAACTAAAGTGAAGAACGGCTTCACTGCCTAACTGGTAAGCAAAACCTATTCTTGGACTCCANTGTTCTATCGAGGGTGCCAGTGGATAACTCGATGTCATTGAGTCAGGTAAAATCAATTGATTTGCTGGGTTTCGTCTATCAGAAGGATACTTGCTTGCAGGGTCGAAGTTATCATAGCGAAGACCCATATTGATAACCATATCATCAAACTCCATTTTATCCTGAAGGTAAAATGCTATTTCTTTTGGGGAAACTTTGTAGACATCAGCGTAAGCTGATGTATCTCCAAATATCTCTGGTGCATATAGCGAATCGCTGGATGTATTATGATAAACATTTCGAATTGTGTGCCATTGATTATCAATTTCATGATTAAATGAGTGAAAACCCAATTTAAAACTATGAATATGGTTGGCTTGCCAGGTTATATCAACTTTAGCTGTTTGATCAATTGTATTTCTAATTTCATGGTTTTTTGATTGACCTCCAGTCAAAAATCCAGATCCATAGCTATCAGAGTATCTATCATGGATGTAGTTAGAATCCAAGGGATCTTCAAATAGGTAGTTTCCGTAATTATTATCTACTAATGAAAGTTTGACTTCATAAAATAGCTTAGGAGATATCATATGGTTAAGCTGTAACGCTGAATAGTTTGTTTCTTTGTACGAGCCTGCTCTTCCATCGGGATTGTACTTTGAGCCATGATCATATCCAAACCAACTATCATCACTGTAAGAGTGCAATGCTGACAAACGAATCCCCTTAAAAAGATTAAAACTTAATTTTCCAAGTACGGAGAGATTATCACCTGTATTCATGGGGACATAGCTGCTATCCCCAGATTTTTGAGAATACCACAGTAATGGATCATCGCTGTAAAAATTACTTATGTCATCAACTTTAAATATCCTGTAACCATTTAAATGCCCCTTATTTTTCTGAGAACGAATATTGGTAAAGAAAGTAACCTTATCTCCAAGTAGAGGACCTCCCAAGCTAAATTTTACATCACGACTATTGTTTATACTAGGATCTAACCCAATGAAGATATCGGTGTTTTGAGTTTGGAATGTTGAAAAACCAACCGAAGCTGAGCCTTCAAATTGGGAACCTCCATCTTTAGTTACTACATTAACTACTCCACTCATGGCACGACCATATTCAGCGTTAAAGGTTCCCGTGATCACCTCTAAATCTTGAACGGCTTCTGGTTGTATATCTACCGTTGCACTGGATCCTCCGAAAGACTCATCAACCTGAACCCCATCTATCATGTAGGTTACTTCTGTAGTTCTGCCTCCACGAAAATGGCCGTTTACAACGCCAGCTTGCATATTTACCACTGAGCCAACTGACTCAACAGGCAAAGCATTAATATCATCGCCTGATATATTTTTTATTGTTCCAGTTTGATCTTTTTTCTGAGCAGCTCTAGCAACTTCAACTAAGATAACCTCTCCCTCAATCACGGTTTGATCCATATCTAGATTCAACGATAAAGTACGATTAACTGATACTGAAACATCATTCATAATGATAGTTTTATAACCAATCATATCAGCCTTAAAATTATATTTCCCTGGCGGAATGTTAATGATTGTGAAGCGACCATTTAAATCCGATGCAGTTCCAAAAGCTGTACCCTCTAAATATATATTCGCTCCCGGAAGAGGTTCTCCCGTTTTTTTATCACTAACCAACCCTGAAATTTTTCCTGTAGTCTGAGACCACGAAAATGAAGTCATTAAAAAGATTAGAAGATGTTTAAATATTTTCTTTTGCATATAATATTAAAAGGTTCAGGTTCTGGCAGGAGTGAGTTTAATTGCTCCTGCCAGAAAAATAAATAGTGAAAGTGATATTATTTCATTAACACCATTTTTTGAGTTATAGATGCCTCTTTTGATTGAAGCTGGTANATNTACATACCAGAAGCAAAACCAGTTGCGTTCCAATTGACTTGATGCATCCCAGCTTTTAACGTTTGGTTTACTAAAGATTCAACCAGTTGCCCATTTATATTGTAAATATTTAGGCTAACCATTTGATCTTTTGGTAATGAGAATTGAATCATCGTACTTGGATTAAATGGATTTGGAAAGTTTGGATACAAAACAAATTCATCTGCAAGTAGCTGATTATTTCCATCATCTACAGCAACCGTCATNGCCTGATCTCCNATCCAAGTATGAGTCCATGCTGTTGGGGTTTGATGAGCATTATCNCTNTTATAAGGAGAAAAGCCAACTCTTCCTTCATGCGCACCACCATCATTATCATGAAAGTATATTTCAACTGGGATTCTCATTCCATTCACAGGGTAGAACCTTGCATCACCCATCATTTCAGACAAGGAATCAAGAGAAATTCTTCCTTCGGTTGCATAATCAGGATTGAATCCTTCAAAATAATAATTGCCATCTGATGGAATACCGATACTTCCTCCGCCACCAATATCTAGTTGAAGCGTTGCCTCATTCATATAGAAAATATAATCGGGTTCATCTCCCCTCAATACTGATGAATGTTTTTCACCTCTTGAATCATACAAACCTAGAAATAACTGTAAGGCATCCTGTTCCCACCAATTCCCNTCTTGATAGAAATAAGAATCATCAATGACGTCCGCTGCAAAATAAAGATAATTATCATCAATTGCTAAGTAGACTGATGCATCTAGATCGTCGTTACCAGAAAAAGCTCCTGTATTAATATTACCCGTTTCTGGATTAANACTAAATGGCATAATACCGGAATCTAACCATTCACTCATATCTCCATCTGCAATGAAATTAGATGGTACATCAAGTGAAATAGTTGGAATGCCCGCAGCCGTATTAGTTACTGTAGAGCCAGAAACTCCTACTTCACTTTCATTCCCTGAAGCATCAACACATACAACACCGTAATAATAAGTTACATCNGTATCAACTAGAGGATATGTCAAGTAATGCACTGATGCTTGAGATCCTTCTAAGACATTCGAAGCAACTAATTCCGTTCCTTCTGCACCAGGAACTACATTTGCATCCATACTAGCATACACATGGTATAGCTCATCGCTTTCACCGGTTACGTCTGTCCAAGTAACTAAATTATAGTATGTAGCAGGAACAGCACCCACATTTTCTGGTTGGTTTGGAGCGATCACATCAAACTCTGGACTTCCTGTCCACATATCGTCAAAATGAAATGTTCTTCCAGCAACCCCATTGCCATCTTCACCTAGAACCTGAAATACAGTAACAGCACTTCTATTGAAATTGGTTGTACCATCGTAATCAACGAAATCTGCTAGGGCAAACATGTAATGGTTCCAGCCACCAGCAGCCTCAGGTGTAAAAGGCAGACCAACTTTACCATCATCTCCTGATTCAAATTGTAGCCTTAATGTAGGGGCATCTGCCTCAGACCACATATGAAATTTTAGTGAATCNTTTTCCCATTCGCCTCCTGTTTCAAGGTCTTGAGCAGGCATATTAAAACCAGCTCCTGTCCAGCCATCTCCTTGGACATAAGTCAGTGCATTCGTACCTTCAGTAAAACCTTCACCTTCAGTTACATAAAGTTGGGAATTACCCCATGAAAAAGGCTCTAACACTGTAGGATAAGCCATTCCATTAAAAATGATAAGTTCATTCCCCTGATAACCTGTAAGTCTCATGTTATCAAAAATGATTGCACCACTTGTTGAGTTGCCTTCACCGCCTCCGCCAATTGAAAATTCGAAGTGAAATCCNCCAATTGCATGCAAATCAAGCTCGCTATCATCAGTATCACCAGCCCAACCCGTTAAATTGAACCCTGCTCCATCCCAGTCATCGTTTCTTACTAGAGGAATGTCCACGGTANTCCAGCCTGGTTCGTTATCAAGAATGTAGTGAAATGAGTAATAATATTCACCCAAACCAATATAACTTGAATCTGCAGCGCCAGCGTAATCACTTATGTTAAGCCTTAGGTGAATACTACTCGCTTCTGATTGAGCTGTATGATTGTAATAATCAAATGATAGATTATCATATCCAGTCCAGTCATAAGAACCGCCCATTTCGGCATCAGGATGATAGTGATATACTTTTGCATATCCACCCCATGATTCACTGTTATGAGCACTGTAGTCGATTCNCAGAGCTCCCGATCCCTCATTTACCTCATCAGTAACATAGGTAAGGGTTGTGTAACTTAAAGTACTGTCAGCGTTCTCTGATATCTCAAAATCCCAGAAACTAGTATCCGGCTCTACGTCAAAGTTGTAAACCATTTGACCGTAAATGTATACCGGCAAAATGAACACAATTATACTCGTTATCTTTTTTATCATTTTCATGATCTCCTTTTTANTGTTTACAAAAAATTTTTTAACTGNCCAACTTAACCTGATAACACTGTTAACATCAAATAGATCCCAACTGTGCAGCCCATTATACCAAAAGACACATTTTTAGCATGTAACCATGGAGTCATATCTACNGGAGCANNTTCTTNANNNTCNCTNTCTGNNATNTCTTCTNNAGTCTTTGGATATAATTTCCCAATTANTAACATAACGATTATCGAAGCTAAAAAACTTATAAAGTATCCATGAAGCCAGTGTAATTCTCCATCTCCATCGGCAAAAAAGATTGGAACACTCTTTATATTAATAAAAGTAAAAAAAGCATAAAAAGACATTCCAACAATCATTCCAACTTTTGCAGCCAATGCAGGAACATGCTTTGTTCCTATACCAAGCATAAATATTCCAATAATGGGGACACTATAGAGACCGTTTACCTTTTGCAAGTACGTAAAAATAGATTGAAGCTTCTCAAATTGAGGAGCAATTAACATAGCTGCTATTGCTAAAGCTATCGAGAACAGTCTACCAATTTTAACAATCTCTAATTCATCAGCAGCTTTATTTATGTAACCTTTAAAAAACTGAAGTGAAAAAAGCGTTGAAGCACTATTTAATGCACTATTAAAAGAGCTCAATATCGAACCCATTAAAACTGCAGCAAAGAGACCTAGGGACCAATCCGGTAGAACATGCCTAGCAATAGCTCCATATACTTGATCTTGTTTTGCAATCTCAAGTGTGTCCGTCATATGCAATGCTATGATTCCAGGAAGGCAAAGCATAATCGGACCTACTAATTTCATTGCAGATGCAAAGAGAACACCCTTTTGACCCTCTGATAAACTTTTAGCCGCCATCGCTCTCTGAACAATAACTTGATTAGTTGACCAATAAAAAACCTGTACAAACATCATTCCCGTTAAAAGAGTTGGCCATGGAACTGAAACAACCTTATTATCAATATTTGTTTGAGCTAAAACTGATAAATACTCAGGGTTTCGATTAGTTAGCACAGATAAACCTTCAAAAAAAGATCCTCCTCCCAACTCTGCTAATGCCAAAAATGGTATAGCTAAACCCCCTATTAAAAGACCTACTCCATTAATAGTATCGCTAACCGCGACTGATTTTAATCCTCCAAAGATAGCATATGAGCTACCCAAAACACCTATAGTTACTACGATTTTCCATAATTCAATATGATTAAGATGAAACATCCCTTTTAAGGCAAGGGATCCTGTATAAAGCACAACCGGCAATAGAACCGTTACATAGCCGAATAAAAATAGGCCCGAAACCATAGATCGAGTGGTTTTATCAAATCTTTTTTCTAGGAAAGCTGGAGTGGTTGTAAAACCACTTGCTAAATATTTTGGTAAAAATATTAATGCTGTGGCAATCATTGCAAAAGCTGCGAGCGCTTCCCAAGCGACACCAACCAATAATTTATCCCCAAACACATCACCATTTAAACCAACTAACTGTTCAGTTGAAAGGTTTGTGAGAAGCAATGAACCTGCAACCACAGGCCAGCCAAGCGCCCTTCCCCCTGTGAAATACTCCTCAGTCGCACTATCAGACTTTTTCATTTTTATTACTATAAAATAAGTAGCCAGAGCAACAGATAATGTCGCTACAATAAAAGATATAATTGAAAAAGTTGTCAAATTGCTCCTAAAAAATCAGTCTAAAAGTAAATATTTAATGAATTGATAGCCTGTAANATAGACAAATAAGATAGTAATAGAAATTAAATAGAGCAATTTATTTTTAGTTACATTAAATTTTTTTGCAAATGAAAATAAATTTAAAGCAAGTTGCCGAGAGATCCGGTTATTCCATAGCGACTGTTTCAAGAGTTCTTTCAGGTAAGGCAAAAGGAAGATCTGAGAGCGTTAAGGACATACTTTACGCGGCTAGAGATTTGGGCTACCATTCCAAAATAGCTCATTACAGCAATGTCAATATACCTCTAAACATTGCCTTAGTAACCATGCATGAGCCCGGCGAATTTTACTCTTACTTATATGAAAGTTTTGATAAAGTAAGCTCTCAAAAAAAAATTCAATTATGCATACACTCCATAAAGTACAACGGTCAATTTTTAGATAAAATAAACTACTTATCTCACAGTAATAATGGAATAGTTTTAATGCTCCCTAATTTTACAAATGAAGAATATTCATCCATAAAAGACCGATTAAATGAATTTCCAATTGTATCTATTTCACCATCAAACCAACCTGCATTCCATACCGTTACTTTTGACTCTTATAATGGTGGAAAATTAGCTGCACAAAATTTAATTAAATTAGGCTACAAAACATTTGGTCATATAGCAGGTCCTATTTCTAAAGCAGAAGCAAACCTTAGGAGAGCTGGTTTTATTGACGAGATAAAAAAGAAAAATTATAATATTGAATTTGAATATAAAGGTGACCATTCATTTGAAAGTGGTCGACTTGCATTTANATCGGTCAACTTAANTAAATATGAAGANCTNGGTATTTTTTCTTCTAACGATGAAATGGCAATGGGGTTTCTTAGNTCTGCAATTGAAAAAGATAAATATTTATCAAAGAGTTGGGGAATAATTGGCTATGATAACATGCCCTCTAGTAAAATATTTCATCTAAAATTAAGTTCNATAGATATAAACTTAGATAAACTCGCTGCCCTAAGCCTAGAAAAANTAACCGACCTAATAAATGCCCCCTCCTTTAACTCCGCAATAACAACAACCTTAATCCCCGTTAATGCAATTATAAGAGAGACTCNTCGATAAAATTTCATGACTATCTTCANAGCATCACTTATCCTAATCAATNCAACCATAATCTTAATATTTAGTTCATGCCAAATATCTAAAAGCGATCAAGAAATTCCTGGATGGAACCTCATTTGGCAAGATGAGTTTGATTATGATACAGATGAGCTATCAGANAATTGGAACTTTGAAGAAGGATATGGTTCAAATGGCTGGGGGAACGATGAATGGCAATATTATTCAAAAGAAAACACCTCAATAGAATCAGGCAACTTAGTAATTACTGCCAAATCAGAGGGCAAGATAAATAAAAGAGATAAAAGTATTACCTCATCAAGGTTGCAAACCTATCAAAAATTTGATTTTAAACCNGGAACTAAAATAATTGCTCGTATAAAACTCCCGTGGGGACAAGGAATATGGCCTGCATTTTGGGCCCTAGGATCAAATTATAGCGAAGTTGGATGGCCCAGTTGTGGAGAAATTGATATTTTAGAGATGACTGGGGCGAGCCCAATCGATCATGAAAAAAACTACACTATACATTCTACNTGTCATTGGAATGATGTTAATGATCCAAAAAATTACAAGCATGCTCAGCATGGCAAACCATTAAAACTGACTGAAGACTTTGTCAATGATTATCATCTTTACGAAATGATTTATCATGTAGATCACATTCAAACTAAAGTTGATGGCAAAGAAATATTNAANATAAACACANNCGTTGGCNAGCTAAAAGAACCTTTCAANAAAGCTTTCTTTCTGATNTTAAACNTAGCGGTTGGAGGNCACTGGCCTGGNAAGCCTTCNAATGAGACTATATTTCCACAAAAAATGCATGTGGATTACATAAGAGCATATCAAAAAATCTAGAAGAATGAAAAATCTTTTATCTATGTGTTCTGTNATGGTTTTCATTATTTTTTGCTCATGTGAAAATGAAACAACTCGAGATAAAGAAGGTTTAATAATTTATCAAGAAAACCAAATATCTTGGGTAAGAAATTTTGAACCTTTAAATCCAGTTTCAGTTTGTAGATGGCCGACAAGGGGAGGTATTTACGAAACTTTATTCCTCTATAACCCCATCAAAATTGATTGGACCCCCTGGCTTGCAACAGATTATAGTTGGCAAGATAACAATAAAAGATTAATACTCACTATCAGATCTGATGTTCAGTGGTCAGATGGTCAGCCCTTTAGTGCTCATGATGTTTCCTATACTTTTAATTTAACGAAAGAGTTCCCCGCTTTAGATACACGTAATTATTGGGACTATCTTAAAAGCGTTGTTGCAATTTCAGATACTGAAATAGAAGTTAATTTTAAACGAATTTATGTTCCTGGGTTTGATGCTATTGCTGGAGCCCACATTGTACCAAAGCATATATGGAATAAACTGGAGGATCCACTCATTTTTGATAATCCAAA
Source organism: Fidelibacterota bacterium (assembly GCA_002691785.1). Lineage (GTDB taxonomy): Bacteria > Fidelibacterota > Marinisomatia > Marinisomatales > UBA1611. Next base: position 19,150 of record NZIX01000038.1, read on the forward strand.
CCCTGTTGGTACTGGCCCATTTACAGAAATATTACGTTTTAACAGTCAAATATGGGAATTAGGTAAAAATCCTAATTATTGGCAAACTGGAAAGCCTCATGTTGAAAAGTTAATCTTCCCAACATTCTCAAGTAACGAACAAACAACTCTTGCTCTTCTAAGCGGAAATCTAGACTATGCAGGGGCATTTATCCCCGCTATTGATCGAATTTATGTTGATAAAGACCCTGAACACCATCACTATTGGTTTCGAAATACAGGGCACTCCACATTTCTACTTACCAATACAAAAGATCCCATTTTAAGTGAAATAAATGTTAGAAAAGCTATAAGCTATGCAATAGACCGTGAGCAAGTAGTGAAAGTTGGGATGTATGATTATACAACACCAGCACATGTCACTAGTTTAGCAGGATCTATGGCCATATGGCATTCGCCAGATATCAAGGAAAAAGAAAATTGGGTTGCACATAACCTTGATAAAGCTAATATGCTATTAGATAATGCTGGATTTAAATGGAAAAATAAAGAAGAACGAATTAAACCAGATGGCTCACCATTAGAATTTGATATAATCGTAGTTTCTGGCTGGAGTGATTGGGTTCGATCAGCTCAAGTCATAGCCCAGAATCTAAAAGCAGTTGGTATAAGAGCGAAAGTAAGAACTTATGATTTTGGTGCTTGGATTGCTAGGATGCAAAAAGGAAACTTTGAGATGGCTATTGGATGGGCAGATAAAGGCTCAACTCCNTATAACTTTTTTAAATCGATGATGTTTTCTGGNTACGTNAAACCAATTGGCGAAATTGCTGACCTTAATTGGCATAGATTTGGATTAGAAGAAGCAGATTTATTGTTTAAAGAATTTGAAAAAACTTCTGATGAGGAAACAATCAAAATTATCATATCAAAACTACAACATTTGTTTATCGAGAATGCTCCAGGGATTCCTCTTTTTGCAGAGCTAAGTTGGGCAGAATATAATTCAAAGTATTTCACAGGTTTTCCTAATGAGCAAAATCCATATGGTCCGTTATCACCTAATGANCCAGGTTTTATTTTTACATTATTAAATGTAAAAAAACGATGAATAAATCTTTAGCATACATTACTAGAAGATTAGGTTTTTATCTGATTGCTGCTTTTGCAGCACTTACTCTAAATTTTATCATTCCTAGGTTAATGCCCGGAGATCCTGCATCCATTATTTTTGCACGATTTAAGGGCAAACTGAATCCAGAAGCAATCAATGCCATGAGACAAAGTTTTGGATTAACGAATGATCCAATTTTGATTCAATACTGGTCATATTTGAAAGGAATATTCAAGGGTGATCTAGGAACTTCAATTGCCTATTTCCCTGAGCCTGTTTCATCTATTATAGGTAGTGGACTTCTTTGGACAATATTTCTGGCAGGGTTATCTTTGATTATTGCTTTTTTGATTGGAACCACTTTAGGAGTGTTTATAGCTTGGAACAGAACTGGTAAGCTGGACACTTTCTTGCCACCTACATTGGCATTTTTTGGAGCCCTACCATATTTTTGGTTAGCAATGGTTTTTCTTTACATATTTGGATTTTCTTTGAACTGGTTTCCTCTTGGTCGTGCTTTCGGTAATCAAGTGATACCTGGGTTAAACTTTACATATTTACTCAGCGTGTTGTATCATGCAATTTTGCCTGCATTTACTCTAATTTTTGTAAGTATCGGAGGATGGATGCTATCGATGCGGAATACCATGATTAGTACTTTAGGATCAGACTACATCACCTTTGCTAACGCAAAAGGTATACCGCCTCGATTAATTATGCTTCGGTATGCTGCGCGCAATGCCATACTACCAAACTTAACAGGATTTGGCATGGCTCTAGGATTTGTATTAAGCGGAGCGTTGCTAACAGAAATGATTTTTTCTTATCCAGGTCAAGGTTTTCTACTTTTACAGGCAGTACAGTCTCAAGATTTTCCACTTATGCAAGGAATATTTATGACGATTACCTTTGCCGTACTTGGTGCGAACTGGCTGGTGGACATCGCTATTTTATTCTTTGACCCACGGACTCGAAAATGAAAAAAACAACATACCAAAATAGTATACTGTCACGTTGGTTTATTGGAATTATGAGCAACCAAAAAGCATTCACTGGAAGCTGTATTATTTTAATTTTTACTCTAATCGCAATATTTTTACCATCGTTTATTAAATCTCCCAACGATTTCCTAGGAACGCCTCTCTCTCCACCCTCTTTTGAATATATTTTTGGGACAAATGGTCAAGGGCAGGATGTGTTTGCACAAACAGTGTGTGGAGCAAGGCAAACACTTCTTGTAGGATTTAGTGCAGGTATTTTAGTTGTTATCATCGGTGCTTTGATTGGGGGAATTGCTGGATTTTATGGTGGACGAATCGATGATATTTTATCATTATTAATAAATATATTTTTAGTCATGCCAGGTCTCCCACTTATGGTGATACTTGCGAGCTATCTACCTCCAACTCCGGTCACATTATTAGGTGTATTAGTTTTTACAGGTTGGGCCTGGAACGCACGAGTCATTAGATCGCAAATGATGACTTTCAGAAATCGTGATTTTGTTTCAGCTGCTATTGTTAGCGGTGAATCAAACATTAGAATCATTATCGTTGAAATCATGCCTAGAATGCTCTCTTTGCTTGCTTCATCATTTATAGGAGCATCAATATATGCTATTGGAGCTCAAGTTGGCCTCGAATTTTTGGGTCTTGGTGATGTCAGCACCGTAACTTGGGGCACCAATCTTTATTGGGCAAGTAATGACCTTGCATTACTCACTGAATCTTGGTGGACATTCATTCCTACGGGACTTAGTATTGCAATCGTTAGTTTTGCGCTTACTTTAAT
>NZIX01000039.1 GCA_002691785.1 Fidelibacterota bacterium
TTGAATATTATTTTTTTTATCAGTTTGGATTAAAGGAAATTTTACCTTCTGAATTATATTTTCAAAGACAAAGTCAAGGTTTCTATCACTATCATCTTGAATTACATTTGCAATTATATTAGAGTATAACCGCACAATTTCCCTATTATCATTTCGTAATTCTTTTATCAGAATTTGGTTATATGCAAGAAGACCTAGTACTAGAAAAACACCTATAATAAACAATCCAGCTTTTATATTTCCACTATAACGATAAAAAATCATCAGTATCTCAATTTATTTTTTTTAGATAGAAATCCTATACCTAAAAGTACAATTATGAATGAAATCCTCGATAAAATACGGGACCTTTTAAAAACTGTGTCATTGTATAGAAAAACAACCTTTGATTCTCCTTGAGGTACATAGATTGATCGTAAAATATGATTTGTTTGATAAATNTCTGTATNTAATCCATTTACAGTCGCGGTCCAACCTGGTTTAAAATAAACTTCAGAAAGTACGAGTAAACCTCCAGTTTCAGAATTAACTTGTAATATAATTTCATTTTCTTTCTTTGTTAATATTTGAATCTTTCCAGAAGCATTAACAGGGATCTCCGTATCTTTGTAATCAACCACGATTGCTTCTTTTGAAGGGTTGAAACTAGTTAATAATGTTTCCATTAGTGATTCTCTTTGCGATTTAACATTTTTTAATTTCCCAACAAGCCAAGCCTTTGGTAAAACATTAATATTTTTATACAAACCATCTAAGTCATTTACTTTGACAAAATTAGGGTTATTTATTTTTTTCTTGGTAATAACATACTTTACATTGAGCATATTTAATATTTGTGGTTTACTAAAACCTCGAGCATTCATAAGATCTTCATAATTCCTAAGCTTTATAGGTCTATATCCTCCAATACTCTCAATGTTCCAATAACTATATTTATTTGATCTTAACTCATCAGCTGGAAATACTCTAAAATGACTATCATCTTCTTTTATTTTATCTACAACTTTATTAGCATTAAATAATCTATCCATACTTTTTTTAGGTTTTAAATTCATAAACTCATAGCTAACTATCCAGAGGTCCGATATACTTAACAAAAGTAGTAGATAATAAAAATCATTTTTACTTATTTTTTTTGAAATAAAACTCCAGTACAAAAGAATAAACCCCCCAGAAACAAATAGAGCTAAAATCAGACCTTTTTGAAAAAGATCAAATCTGTAAGTTTTTAACATCGAAATTTGGCCGATACTATACCTAAGTGATTCTGATGGATTACTAAAATCCATGATATTTTCACCGAATAATAAAAGAAAAATCGATAAAGTAACTATGGAACCTGAAACATAGAGGACTTTATCAAATAAATTAGAATTATTTTTTTTAAAAACTAAACTGTCTAAACCAAATGCCGCAGAAATTGGCACAGAAACAGCCAACAGAATATAAATCATCGAAGGAATTCTAAATTTTGAAAAGAAAGGTAATAAATTAAAAAAGGGTTTATATAAAATTGGAAAATGAGAGCCAAAACCAACCAGTAGAGCTAAAATGGTTACTATCCAAAAAAAGATATTTATTTTAGTTGGTTTTATTAATAACCCCAATATCGATAAAATGATAACAATCAGTCCCAAATAATGAGTTGATTGAGTAAAACTCATAAAACCCCAATAAGCTCCTTTTTTAAAATCTTGAGTATTTTGTAACCCATAATGATATGGATAAATGAATGATATTAATTCCTTTGGATGAAATGACCATTGAGTTGCATAATTCCAACTTGCTCCATTTGNAGTTTCCTTTGTTTGATCTAATACTGACTTAGCACCTCTACTAGATTCTTTTTGAAAATTATAAATGTCAGCATATGGGTCACTAACCATCAAAATTGCAATGAATAAACCAATTACAATACTTCCAAATTTCAACATACTTATTTGCATTAAATTCTTTTTTTTAATGTTTAGACTTATATCCCAACAAAAATAAAACCCTATAACCATCCAAGTGTAATAAGCTATTTGAGGATGATTCACCCATAATTGAAGTGCGGTNGCTAAAGACAAAAGTAAAATAGATTTAATATTGCGATTTTTAATGGAGNACAAAGCAGCNAATAAAACCCAAGGAATATATGCCATAGCAAATATTTTGTTTAGATGTCCTGCATTGATCAATCCAAATGANTAAGGGGTTAAAGCTGAAACTATAGCACCAAAAACAGCTGATTTTTTTGAAGTTTCTAAAAACTTTAATAAAAAAAACATTCCAATNGCTGAAATAGTCANATAAAACCAAATTTTTAATCCTGGGTTAAAAAGTAAATAGTTTCTTATAAACTTTGTAGGGTCTCCATCATTATAGATATATCCACCATAAGAAGGCATTCCAGAAAATAAATTAGGAAACCATTGAGGAGTGTCGTCATTTTCAATAAAATAATTATCTCTCCATTCATTTATGGGATGTCGTTCAAATTCATCATTTGTTGTAATAATTTCTCCAAAAAATATCATCTTGTATAGAAATAAAATTGGTATCATAATAAGAAATATTAATTCTTTGTAGTTCTTAAATTTAATTCTCATAATTTTTTTCAACTTTTTCTATTAATGAGTTCCAATATTTAAAATTAGATCCTTTTTTAGTTTTCCAATGAAATACTCCTGATGAATACATATGTGTCATTATCGGTTCATCATCATACATAAACAACTCATATTCTTTTGCAATTTCTGAAAGTGATTTGTTTTTTTTTATATTATGGTCTGAACTATAAGGAGCGATAAAATTTATAGCTTTATAGTCTTTTAATCTAAATGAAATAATTATATCTTTACCAGTATCAGGAGATGTTATGCCAAATATTGATTCAAGATTATAGGAAAACTCTCTTAACCAAATATAATTATTTAGGTTTGATTTATTAGTGATTATTCCAATTCTGGTGACTTTACGAAAAATAAAATTGTAAATTTTTTTTGATAATGATGGAAAAGGAAAAAAGCTTTTACCAAATTCCCTAACCTCTTTTACTTTGAAAAACATAAATATTACACTTGGAAAATCATGAACTTTTCCTAGTTTCCATCTTGGGTATGGTGCTCCTATAACTGCTTTTTTATTTTTTATTTTGTTTACACAAAATGTATCCCAACTATTTTTAAAAATATGAGTATCTGGGTCTATAATGAGACAATACTTTGTTTTAATATGTTTTAGCCCAATATCTAATGCAAGAGAATGAGATATTGAACGCTGCTTCCCAGAACCATTATTTGGAATAATTTGAACGTTTAAATTCATTTTAAGTAAATTTTTAATATCGAGATCAACGCCATTAGTATTATCAACAACTAAAAATTTAATTTCTANGGGTCTATCTGATTTATCGATTAAGTTAAGGAAAAGCCGGTTTAGATGAAAAAAAGATTTAAAACTAACTGTTAAAATTGTAATTACTTTAATATCNTTCATTTTAATATTAAATCTTTAATTGTTTTCTCAAGGGTTGTTATAGATTCTGATTGAGGATGTTCCTCTCCCTGATTGTTTTTACTAATACTTTTATCAATAAATTTATTGATAATATTTTTATTTAGTTTTTTATTTAAAAATTTAAATAACGGGGTACACACTAAATCTGGTGATTCTAATAAACTTTCAAATGAACAGTAAAAAATCGGTATATCACTCTTTTTACAAAATTGAAGTGCTTTTTTCGAATAAGCCTCCCATAGAGATAAGCCAATTTCAAGAGGTAAATTATTTCTTTTCTTCAAAGAGCGAGCAACGGACATTGCTTTTCTTGAAACAAAAACAACCCTAACTTTATCTCTTAAATTTAAACTTTCTATCACTTCCATCCATTGAAATATAGTTAAGCAGGTTCTTGGATCTTTCCACCCCCATTCAGTGTAATCTATGTAATAATCTTTAATAATTCTTGACATCTTTAATTTTATTTTATCATTTAAAATAATATTAGGAATTTGTGGCTTATAGGACTTAACGCTATAGTCTGAAAGTTTTAAGATAGTATCATTAATTTTTCTAAAATCATAATTTTCATAAAAACCTTTTGGATTTTGCTTTAAAGGCCTAGGCCAAAAATTCTGATAAGTTCCCATTATAATATTATGCAAATGTAGTATACCTGCCACTGTTGAAGTTCCACTGCGATGCATACCTAAAACTATATTTATCATTTATAATAGTTTTTTGTAAAACCTGTATACTCAGTTTTTTTTAATAAAACTCTAAGAAAAAAAGCTTTAAAAAAACCCAATCCATAACCAATNACTTGGATTGGAATAACCATTAAAAGAAAAGGAAATATTCGGATGTCTTGTTTAGTTAAACATCCTATNAGTGATACCAAACTTAATGGAATAAAANATATTAAAAGTATTTGTAATGGAGGAACCTTAATTACAATTAATGTAATAAGAATAATTAAACTTGAAAGAGTAGCTAANGTCGGTAAAAAATGNATAGGTTCTAGCATATTCTTNTCAATTAAATACAAATTAATTCTAGCAACACCCCAATTAAATACTTGCTTGTAAAATTGTTTAATAGAACTTCTTCTTCTATGATAAACTATTGCATCTTTAATAAACTTAATCCTAGCACCAGACTTTCTTATTCGATTACTGAACTCAATATCTTGTCCATGTCGTAGTGAACCAAACCCCCCTATTTGATCATAAATAGCTTTTTTTATTGCCATATTATGTGTTCTTGGATAAAATTTGGCAATCATATTTTCACTATGCCCTCGCATACCTCCTGTCGTTAAAAATGAAGTCATAGAATAATCAATAGATTTTTGTAAGGTAGTAAAATCATCTTTTGAACTATCTGGACCTCCGCAAGCATCAAAGCTATTTTGTAGATAATTTTCCATAATTATTTTCAACCAATCAGGATGAGCTTCACAATCTGAATCAATAAATACAATCAACTCACCATTACTATTTTTTAAACCATGATTTCTTGCTGAACCAGGTCCTTTATTCATTTGACTAATATATTTAATATTAAATGAAGCTTTTTTTTTCCAATTTTTTATAAGTTCTTTTGTTCCATCTGTTGAACCATCATCTGAAATTATTAATTCAAAAAGGTTATGATCAATTTTTTGATTTTCAAGAGATTCCAATAAAAATTTCAATTCATGGGACCTATTATATGATGGGGTTATAATAGTAATCATCCTGTTTTTAATCATATTAATTTTTCCAAATTGAAAGATCCCATCTTAATAATTTTTCTAAAGATTCTATCTCCTCCAAAAAAAGGTCATTTAAGAGTTTTTTTTCTTCCAAACCTAACTTTTTGGTATAAGTTCTTGAATGAATAGTAATCTTTTGTATATTTATAAACCTAGAGATACCTAAAAAGTCAGATACCAGATTTAATGTATTTTTTGGTTTATTTCTTAAATTTTCATTTTTTAAACAAAGTAATTGTTTTTTCTTAAATATTTCCAAAATATTTTTGATTTGATCAGTATAAAAGCCTCTTCTAAGATAGGAATAAGTTCTACTCTGCTCATTTNCTCTATTTAATTGTTTCATTTCATCATGAATTGATTCTAAGAAAGTTCTTTTTTCTCTTTTCCTTTGTATTTCCATATTCCAATTTGAAAAGGCTCGTTCAATTGGATTTCTAAGTATTATTATAAGTTTTATGTTAGGATTATAATTAAAAATTCTTTCCATAGCATTAATCCAAAACATGTATATAGGAGTTGATTCACCTATTATTTTATGATTTTTTTTTGGATTAAAAAATTTATGATACTCATTATAAGATGGAGAATTTGTCAAAAAATATTTATCATTATCAAAAAAATGTACTTCTTTTTTTTTTGCCATGCAAACTTCCGAATGCATCCTCATATAATGATCCAATGCTGTAGTACCACCTTTTTGAGTTCCACAAATAATGAAGTTTACATTAAAATTATTATTTGAATTAAATATCATTAAAATTAAACGGCGAGTATAAATAAATATAGTTTTTTATTTATTAATAAATATAATAACTAAATATAAAATATTAATAAAGACCATACTATTTTTTTACTCTGTTTTCTTGTCCTTGTGTGTATCTTGTCATCAACTCTCCAAGCAAACCTATTGAGAAAAATTGTATTCCAATAACTATAAACATAATTCCAAACATTAATAATGCGATATGATCTTTAAAGAAATGTCCAAGAAAATATTTATAATATAAGACTAAAGTTTCTGCTAACAATCCAAATATCAAAAACCCCAATCCTATAAAACCAAATAAATGCAATGGTTGTTGAGTATACTTATTTAAAAATAAAATGGTTATGAGATCAAAAAAACCATGGAATATCCTAGANCCTCCATATTTTGTTTTTCCAAACTTTCTTTCACGATGATTAACAATTATTTCAGTAACTCTAAATTTTCTTTGACCCGCTAACGCAGGTATGTACCTATGCCGACCTCCATATATATTAATAGATTTTATCACTGATTGTCTGTAACCCTTTAAGCCACAATTAAAGTCATGTATTTTTATACCTGTAACAATCCTTGTAACAAAATTAAACAATTTTGATGGAAGTGTTTTATTTAAAGGGTCAAGTCTATTTTTTTTCCAACCTGATACCAGNTCCCAACCTTTTTCTAGCTTATTTATTAAATTCGGAATTTCTGCTGGATCATCCTGAAGATCTGCATCCATAGTAATTATATAATCACCTTTTGCATTTTTAAAACCTTCAGATAATGCTGCCGATTTTCCATAATTTCTAAAAAACTGAATTAATTTGAATTTGTCATTTTCATTGGATAGTTTAAATAACCAATTATTTGATTTATCTGAGCTGCCATCATCAACAAAAATAACTTCCCAATCCTTAAAATTATTTAAGTTTAGCTTTAGCTCTTCGACTAANTCTGGCAATGACTCTAGTTCATTAAATACTGGTATAACAACAGATATCTTCATTCAATTAAAATTGTTCCATAGTTTTTTAATATTTATTTTTCTATCATTAATAGATCTATNATTTATTTTNATATTTATCACCAATGAATTTGATTCAATATTCAAATTATTTACCCAAGATGTATTGATATTTTCAACTGACTTAAAGATCATTTTATCATTATTAATTTGAATATTTTCATTTTTATTTGATTCAAGTAGGCTATTCCATAAAAACCTCTTAAATGTTTCTACCTTCAAATTGACTAACGGTGGAAAGTAATCTTTAATTTGATCATAGTCATATAACTTTTTTTTATAAATATCCAATATGATNATGTTATCTTTCTCAATCCCCAACATTATCACTTTTCGACCAAAAATATCTTTCAGAAAGATTATTGAAGTATCATTTTGAGAGATAAAATTAAAATTTAATTTTTTATATTCATTTAAGCTACTTGATATATTGCCACTACCAGATAGTGATTGAGAATTTTTTGATAAAGTAAANTGTTTACTTTTTGCTTTATTAAATTTTGATTGATAAAAAGGATTTGCACAACCAAATAGTAAAAATAAAAATAAAGTAATCTTAATCTTGATTTTTTTACCTAATCAATCTTTTGATATTTTAATTCACTTTTAGCTTTAATTACTTTATCTAAATGTTCTCTTATGATCGGGTTATTTTTATCAATACTTAGAGAATCTTTAATATATTTCATTGCCTCATCAAGTCGATTCATTTTAAAATAAATCCAACCAATAGTATCTAAGTATGGAGCTGAAGTAGGTGAAATTGAAATTGCTGATTTTGAAAGTTCTAAAGCAAATTCAATATTTTCATTTCTCTCAACTAGACTGTATGCATAATTATTAAATGCTTGAGCATCCAGACTATCTGAATCAATCAACTCTAAATATAATTGATCAGACTTTTCCCATTCATTTTTTATATCGTAAATGAGTGCAAGATTATGTTTTGTATTCCTTGAATCAGGGAAAATTTTTAATGCATTGGACAAATATAGTTCTGCATTATTATAATCATCAACTTGGTAATATGAAGTACCTAATAAATATTGAATCATAAAATCATCGAGAAATTGTTGAGATTTTTTACCTAAAATGCCTATTGCATCTTCAGGTTTTTTATTTCTCAATGCCATCAAAGCGAAATTTATATAACCTCGAGAATCATCTGAAAAATGATCAATTATGCGTTTATTTATTAAAACAGCATCTTCATTTAATTCTTGATCCATTAAAAGCGTTACTAAACGTTGCAATATTTCAATATTAAGACTATCATATTCAAAAGCATCATACATAACCTCTATTGCTAGTTTAGATTTTTTTAACTGTTCATATAATGAGCTCTTTTGAATAAATATTTTTGATGAGGGACCTTGTTTTTTTTCGATTTTAAATATTACAGTTAAAGCTTTATTAAAATCTTTGTTATATAGAGCAATATCACGTTGAGTTTCAAGCAGATCTAGATTATCAGGGTCATTATCTATTAATAATTCACAAATTTCATCTGACCTATTCATATTTCCTGTAGATATTGAAATTTGAAGGGCTTGTTGTAAGCTATTAATTGCCAAAGAATTAACTTTATAGATTTGAATATAATAATCTATCGCTGTATTCCATTGTTTCTTTAATCTTGATAGATCTGCAAGTGTATATAAAAAATCTAAATTTTCAGGATCAATTTCATTTAAGCTTAAAAAATATTTTTCAGCTTCTTCAAAATTCTTTTGTGATATAAATAATTGACCTATCATTTTTAGTGCTTCTACATCTTTTGGGTTAAGCTCCAATGCAATCATACAATGATTCAAAGATCTTTGATCTTTTCCGATATTTCTATAAGCTTCAGCGATTGAGATATGCAACGTCCCCGCGTTAGGGTCTAATAATAGTGCATCTTGAAATTCAATTATAGCAAGTGCATAGTTGCCTTGATTCATCAAATACTGCCCTTGCATAAAATAATTTAATGCCAAGCTCTCTTTATCTTCAGATTTAATAATTGATAGAAATAAGAAGATAAGAAATATTTTAAAAGTAAGTTTAATCATCTTTACTCACTATATTGGAATGGATAGAAAATTTATTCCCTCCAACTCCTTTACTAGAATACATAGCTTTATCAGCAAATTCAATTAATTCTTTCATATCTTTTGAATCAGATGGGTACTCTGACATCCCTCCAGAAATTGTAATATTTGCATCTACCGCATCCATTTTAAACGGATAATTAGCAATTGTATCAACAATTCGCTGTGCAACTATAGTTGACATTACAACATCTGTATTAATTAATATTATTGCAAATTCTTCTCCGCCATATCTCGCGACAACATCTACAGCACGAACATTATCTTTCATGATTTTAGAACATGTCTGAATAATATANTCGCCATATTGATGACCNAGTGTATCATTTATATTTTTGAATTTATCTAAATCAAAAATCATAACACTCATTTTATGCTGAAACCTTTCAGCCCTTTGAATTTCATCATTAAAACGTTCTTTNAAAGTTTGATGATTTAATAAACCAGATAGACCATCATGGGTNGCATTCTCATAAATTTTATTATACTGGTTCAACCATTCAATAGAGGAACCTAGGNTTTTACCAATTATTTCTAAGTTNTTTAAATCTTCCNCTTTNAAAGGATTAGCATTATTTCTTTCNAGAATAATAGAACCTCTTGATTCATTTTCAACCAAAATTGGCGATCCTAATATTGANTTAAAATTNTGGATATTTTCTTCTGATGAATTAAATCTNGCTATNTTAGGATATGAGNATTTCCAATNTTNTGAAATAACNGATTTTCCTGAAATTATGGGTANNCCATGCAAAGTACCATTAGTNGGGTATTCTACACCTTCAACAAAGTCATCTTTTAAACCATCTGTTAATTTAATTATCGAATTTATTGCCTTATCTATTCTACGTCTATTCTCTGTTTCCTTTCGAATAGATATTGTTAATCTATCATATTGAAAAGTTTTCCTAAATAAATATTTATATTGATGANATATGCTCTGTTCATCTGATTTATAACTAAGGCTTGATAAAATATCTAAGATGAGAGACTTACTTGATTCTTGCGAAACATAATAACTTAAGATATCTAAATTTTCAATATTATATGAAATAAACTCTCCTAAATTTTTTAGAGCTAATATTTGCTCATCTGAAAGGTTTTTAAAATGAGTTAATCGAGTTACAAGAAATCCTAAGTCTGAATCATGAATTTTAATTGGACTAAATACAGCACATTCACCACCTTTCCATGAATTACCAAAAAATAAACTCTCCCATATTTTTGGATTATCTCTTTGATTTATTTTTTTTGAACCTAAAATATAATCTAATATTTTTCCTTCTTTATATGAAATTAAATCTTTGAATTCAGCCTTGTTCCCATATTGAAGGTTATATACATTACTCTTTGGTTCAATTGTATATATGGCTGATTTACCATTTGAATTAATTGAATTTGCCATTTCAACTGACATTTCTTTTAATTTTTGGAATAATATTTTAGTTGATGCATTCTCTTTAATATTATTGTATTGGTTATAAATAGTAAAAGTTTTGGAAGTATTTGCTTTCGCCAAACTTTTACTTGATGTCCTATTTTCTATTACCTGTTTATAGAACATTAATGAAATGATTATTGAAATAATAATAGCATATTTTAATAAATTTTTAATAACTACAAAATCATCTGGTAGGAACAAAATAAGAATAACCAAAATAAAAGACAAACTTAAAGCTCTGGTAAAATAGTTTAATTGATCTATTGATATCATATTTTCTGTTTGTTGATGACAAACTTAGAAATATTGGAAATATATTAAAACCTATTTAAAGCATATTTTCTTAATCATTAACTAACCGTATTTTTTTTGAAAACTTATCTTTTCTATCATTCTGTATTTTTAAAGAATCTATATCACCTGAATCGGGTTTAATTAGATCTTTATCTTTTAAAATATCTTTTGATGATAAACTAGATTTTAAATCAGATTTAGGAAAAATTTCGTTGTATAGCTCATTACTTAGAACAAGGGATAAAATAATCAAACCTAAAAAAACAAATGAGTTAAAAGGTTTCAAGCCCAAAAAGTTCCTATTTCTTGAAGGAAGTGGATATTTGCCTTTTGAAGAATCTGTTTTTATTTTTTTCATTAAATTATCATTGAATTGGTCACTAACAGTAACTCGATTTAATGAACCAAGAATAACCATATTTTTTCTAATTTGATCAACTTTTTCTTTTGCACCAATTTCATTTTTTAGAAAAATTTCAAATTTTTTCCGTTTGGATATAGATAATGAATTTTCAAGATAATCTGATATTAAATCCTCAAACTGATAACTATTCATCTATATATTTCACTCCTATTTTCTAAAGTCTTTAAGTTCTAATTGTAATTGTAATCTAGCCCGATTTATTCTTGATTTTACGGTACCTATCGGAACATCAATTATAGAGCTAATTTGACTGTAAGATAATTTTTCTATGTCTCTTAAAACAATAACTGCCCTAGATGATTCTGATAGCTTATTAATTGCCAATTTAATTTTTTTTAAATCAAATTCACTTTCAATATCTTTTTCAACCTTAGCATTCATATCTACTAAATCATAATTCGTCTTATCTTTACTCAACTCACTTAATGTGAAAGTTTTTCTCCGCTTCCTTTTCCTAAGTTCACTATTTGCCAGATTTTTTGCNATTGTGTATATCCAAGTAGAGAACTTTGCAATTTCTTTATAATAATGTTTTTTCTGATATAACTTAATCATTGTATCTTGAACAATATCCTCTGCTACTTCAACATCACCTAAAAAGTAATAGATAAAATTATTTAATTTATCTCTATAACGGTTTACAAGTTCAATATAAGCAAGCTCATCTCCGTTTTGAAATCGAGACATTAAATTTTCATCTGTATAAGAATGATTTGACCTTTTAATTTTCAACGAATGTTCCAATGAACTGAATGAGGTCTGCTTCATCAATACTATTTTCTGTTTTTTGCCTTTTATCAATATTACCAAGTTCTAATAACCCAAACTCTAATTCCTCAATGGAATAGTTTTCTTTAAAACTTACAATTTCCATTTTTACCTTGTTTGGTATAGGTATATAACCCCTGTAAAATAAATTTGTTCCTTTTTTCATCTTTGCATATAAAATTTCTTGAAGGAATGCTGTTAATGGATATAAAAGAGATATCATAGAATCGCCATTAGATAGGATTCTTTTTGCTAAAAATATAGATTTNTCAAAATTTTTTTCTCCAATTGCNATTAATAATTCCCATCTATTTCTCTCTCTTTTCCATCCTGAAAATTGTTTTAAGTGTTTATATTCAACATGTTTATGATCTTTCATAAACAAGCATACTTTTTCTATTTCATTATTGATATGATTTAACGAATCACCCGCCATTTCGATAAGGAAATCTATAACTTCAAAACTAACTTCTTTATCTCTAAGCTTAAATAAATAAACTATCCATTTTTTTAATTCGTTTTCACGAGGTGTTTGCATATCTATATAGCCAAGATATCCCTCAATTTTATTTAAATTTGAACTTTTTTTAATCCAATCATCATTTATAATAATAAGTAAGTGATTTTTGTGAGGGTTTTTTAAATAACTTAATAGGTCTTTAAAAACTTTGTTTCTTATTTTTTGAGGGTCTCTCAAAATAAACAATTTATTACTTTTAAATAAATCCGTAATTAATATTTGATCAATGATTTCCTTTTCATTCATATCTACAGGATTCATTAGTGTTTTATAATAAGGATTATCTTTGAAAATATAACCAATAGATTTTTCAATAAAAAAATTTTGTAAAAATTGATCATTACCTTTTAAATAATACGAACTAAAAAAAGTATTATTTCTTAAGTTAGTTATAGCTTCTTTAATTTTCATATTTTTTGAATATGCTTACTAGATAAATAGAAATAATTGAAATAAAAAAACTTACTAATCTTTCAGATATAATTGATTTTAAAAATTCCGAATTTCCCCAAATGATCGTTGAAATAAAACCAGTTATTAAACCTGCGATTACTCCTTCTCTGGTTGTTTTTTTCCACCACAAGGTTAATAATAAAGCAGGTCCAAAAGATGATCCTAAACCACTCCAGGCATAGCTTACCACTGAGAAAATCCTTTTATCTTGGATTTCAGATATAATGGCTATAAAGTAAGCTAATAAACCCAATATAACTATTACGACTCTACTAATTTTAACTAATGAATCCTCTCTTAAATTTCTACCTAGATATTGATGATAAAAGTCTTCAGTGATTGCAGAAGCTGAAACGAGTAATTGCGAATCAGCAGTCGACATCATCGCTGCAACTGCACCAGAAATAAATATACCTGCAATTACCGGATGAAGAAGTTCTATAGCTAATAATGGCATTGCCTGTTCTGGATCATTTACATAAAAATACTCAGGTCCAAAATGCATGAGTGAAACAATTCCAATAAAAAATGCACCCGTTATACCCGGGATTGCCCAAAGCACTGCAATAATCTTTGCTTTTTTTATACTTCTAGAACTATTTATTGCCATATATCTAATCAAAAGATGGGGTTGTCCTAAGTATCCCAATCCCCAACTTAACCCACTGATTGAACTTAAAATTGCTGCTAAACCACTATTCCCATTAAAAAATGAATTATTATTATTATTAAAAACCGTACTTGCTGATTCCAAAGTATCAGAAATTGTTTTTTTAGTTTCTGATAATTCAATAAACCCAGCTAAGGGCAAAATAATCAGAGTACCAATCATAAGTACCCCTTGTATTAAATCAGTCCAAGCAACTGCATAAAATCCGCCTAAAAGGGTATATAAAATTATAACCACTCCACCAATAGTAATACCAAGAACAGGATCTAAGCCAAAAAGAGATTTTATTACTTTACCTGATGCATGAAACTGAGCTGAAACGTAAAATAAGAAAAAAAAGGATATTATGATTGATGAAAATAATAAGATTATATTTGATTCATCTTTATATCTACGATGTAGNTATTGAGGAATAGTAATTGCATTATATTTTTGTGTTTCTAATCTAAGTTTCTCAGCAATTAAAAACCAAGAAAGAATTATTCCAATTATGATTCCTGTAACTGTCCACAACTCGACTAGTCCCATTACTATAACGGCACCGGGAAGTGCCAATAATAACCATGCAGATTCTCCCGATGCTCTTTCGGAAAAAGCTGTCATCCAAGGTCCTAAATTTCTACCTGCTAAAAAGTAATCTTCCTGAGTTTTAGTATATCTTAAACTTCTAAATCCTAAATATATAATAAATATCAGATAAAATATAAAAATTGTATTTATCATATTCAGTCTAAAAAAATAGAGTTAATAACCCGATTAAAACACAATAAACACCAAAGTAATAAATTTTACCTTTTTTTAACCAGCCAATAAGCCATTTCAATGCAAAAAAACCGACTAAAAAAGAAGANAACATTCCTATAATNCCTGTTAAAATAAATTCATAATTATTTTCATTCAAATCAATNANGGTTAAAATACCCGCCCCNCTTATTACAGGTATTGCTAATANAAATGAGAATNTAGCCGCCTCTTTAGGCAAAAAACCAAGTAAAAGGGCCATACTTATTGTCATACCACTTCTAGAAATACCAGGTATTATTGCAATTGCTTGAGCACAACCGATTAAAAAAGCTGTATAAATGGAAGGTTTTAGATTTTTTTTAACTGAAAATTGACTACTAAATAAGACTAAACCTGTAAATATTAATGCAAAACCGACAGTCCTTAAATTATTAAATAATGATTCAATAAAACTTTTATAACCTAATCCAATAAATACTGATGGAACTGTTCCTATGATGATATATAAAATATATTTTTGAGAATTTTTTGATCGCATATCAGTTATTAATTCCAAAATATCGGTCTTGAACACAACTAATACACTCATCAAAGTACCAATATGAACTAAAATTTCAAATTCATTTCCTGGCTGAACTACGCCCAATATAGATTGAACTATAACTAAATGCCCTGAACTACTGATTGGTAAAAATTCAGTTAGACCTTGAATAACTCCCAGAAAAATTGCTTCTATTATTGTCATGTAATATTATTTTTGTTTTACACCAATTAAACCAAACATTCTTGCAGATTTATCACCTTCTCTTCTAAATGAAAAATATCTTTCAAATTGACAGTATGTACAATCCTCAGAAACTTTTATATGTTTTTTGAGAATTCCTTCGATTTCTAACTTATTTTTTGCAATACCTTGAAGATTTACAAAGTATTTACTATTCATATTTTGCTTTATGAATTTTGGATTAAACCTATCAATTATATCACCTCCCACTTCAAAACAGCAAGCCTGGATTGAAGGGCCAATAAAAACATCTACTTGATTTAGAGCGATTTTCCTACTTTTTATTAACTTAATTGATTCTAAAATTATTCCATTTACTAATCCACGCCATCCTGCATGAACAATTCCAAAAAAGAGTTCTGTCTTATGTGCAAAAAAAATTGGTAAACAATCAGCAACTTTTATTGAGCACACAACCATATGATTAGAAGAAAACACACCATCTGAATTTAAAATCTCTCCACCAATAGTTGTATTTTTCACATTAATTGAATGAGTCTGATTTGGGATAGCTATTAAATCATGTTTAAATCCACTCAACTTAGCAAAATCTAAGACATTAAAAATTTCACTGTTAATAGATCGTTTCATTGAAAAAGAGGCCCTAATTTTTTTATTTGAAAAAAATTGAGAAAGTTCAAGCCAATTAGCTTTTTTCATTTATTGATTCTTACTAGGTTTAAACCATCATAATATCCTGATCTATTTAAACCTTTTTTAAATTCTAAAACTTGAACTACACCATTGATATTTTTATTTTTACCTTGAAAAAAAATAGAAGTACTTTCTCCAATGAAAGCATCTGAAAGCTTCATTATTATATTCTTTTTATTTTTTCTGTTCTTACTAATAAGTGACTCTAAAAAATTCGCATGGTCTAAAGCTAAAACATAATAATTAATATCTAGATTATCATTAGTTGTCAATAACTCAGAACTCAAACTTGAAATGACCTTCATTCCTTGAACATGAGGACCAATTGCAGCATCTTTTAAAACATCTATATNTAACCAATTCTCATTTCCAAATATTNTAGTTTTTAAATTATANATTGGAAATTGAGTCCCAATATATGTTAATTCACCTTTTCTAATTGGCACATAAAAAGCATCAATGCTTTCTAACACAACCTTGGCAGAATCTTTCTTATCCATAGGATCATCTTCTTTTTTAAAGCTTAAAAAGTCAGTCACATCAACATCAAACAAAGCATCTAAACTATCTATATTCATATCTAAATCATACTTATTAGATTCACCAGGAATTAAACTCCATGCAGTTTTTCTAATACTTTTAAATTGCTTTGATAAATTTTCTGGTTTTTCTGAATACCATTCTACAGCTATTGGTTTTATACCTAACTGATGGCACTCATTCAAGAAATAATCCGTTATTATTTTTGATTCAGTATCTGCAGGAGATAAAACAGCAATGCTCTTAAATCCGAAGAATTTGATCATGATTTGAGCAGTACGTTCAGCAATTATTCTATCTGAAGGAGATAAAAAAAATAAATTAGGTGCTATTTCTGATAAATCTGAGGGTCCTGAATTTGGAATCAGAATTGGTATTAATGAATTAAATCCAGAGATCGTAAGAATCTCCT
>NZIX01000040.1 GCA_002691785.1 Fidelibacterota bacterium
ATAACATTTACCTGTACTGGCGCTAACCATAGTGGGAAGTTACCACCAAAATGCTCAATCAAAAACCCAATAAATCTTTCGTGTGTACCAAGAGGCGCTCTATGAATACATAAGGGAATCAAATCCTTTCCATGTTGGTCTTTGTAAGTAAGATTTAATCGCTTTGGTATAGCAAAATCAACCTGATTTGTAGCTAAAGTAAACTCTTTACCTATAGCACTCCAAATTTGAACATCAATTTTTGGACCATAAAAAGCAGCTTCCCCTTTAACCTCAACAAAGTTTATACCTCCATCAATCATCGCTTCACGTACTAAAGATTCAGTTTTTATCCATAATTCTGGCTCATTAACATATTTTTTCCCTAACCCATCTTTGTCATGTAAGCTTAATCTCATTGAATATTTTTTTATTCCAAATATTTTAAAATAGTCAAGGTATAATTGACAAACTTCTAAAAACTCTTCTTTAAATTGATCATCAGTACAGTATATGTGCGCATCGTTCATTTGTAAACTTCTTACACGCATCAATCCAAACAATTGTCCTGATTTTTCATAACGATGACAAGTACCATATTCTGATAATTTAATAGGAAGTTCTTTATAACTCCTTGGTAAGCTTTTAAATAATTTATGGTGATGAGGACAATTCATTGGTTTTATATAATAATTAGTTCCATCAATATCCATTGCAGGATACATAGAATCTTTATAATAAGGTAAATGACCAGTTTTATTATATAAAGTTTCTTTGGTTAAGTGAGGAGTTCTAACTTGACTATAACCCAAATTCCTTTCATACTCTTTGGCTAATTTCTCNATTTCCTCTATAATTACAGTTCCATTTGGAAGCCATAATGGTAGTCCAGGACCAATTTCTTCATCGAAGAAAAATAATTTTAGTTCCTTCCCTAATTTTCTATGATCTCTTTTCTTTGCTTCTTCCAACAAATTCAAATACCTTTTTAAGGCTGTTTTANTTGAGAAAACAGTTCCATAAATTCTTTGGAGCATTTTATTATTTTCATTACCTCGCCAATATGCACCAGATGTCGACAGAAGTTTAAAATGCTTAATTTTTGATGTATTTGATACATGAGGACCTCTGCAAAGATCTGTAAAATCAGATTGTCTATAAGTAGTAATTACATCATTTGGGTTAATTTGCTCAATAATTTCAACTTTATAATTTTCATCAAGCTCTCTAAATATTTTAATAGCTTTTTTAACAGAAACTTCATGCCTATGAATTTCTATTTTTTGATTGGCCAGCTCTTTCATTTTTTTTTCAATTTTAATCAAAATCTCTTCTGAAAAAGGGACGCTTACATCAAAGTCATAATAAAAGCCATTTTCGATAGTTGGTCCAATTGTGACTTTTGTTTTAGGGAATAATAATTTTACAGCTTGAGCCATAAGATGAGCTGTCGAATGTAATAGAGTATCATGTCCTTCAGGAGTATCNCCNGTAAATAGTTCAAGACTAGAGTTTTTTAATATAGGAGAATTTAAATCTGTTAGAACACCATTGACTTTTGAAACCACAACATCATTCGATAGCCTTGGCCCAATTAAAGTAGCAATTTCTTGAGACGTTGAGCCTTTTTTTACTTCTTTTATTGAATTATCTGGCAAAGTAATTTTGATAAGTGACATATAATATATTTTCTTAAAATTTTTAAAGTTAGGGAAAAGATTAATTATTTTTTTTTGATATTTCGCTTTCCGCTAAAGTTATTATTTTTTCATATTAATGATTAAAATTTAATGAATAATAGAGCTGATAACTAAGGTCTTATCTAACTTAAAAAATTCGCAATTTTTAGTTTTTTGATTTAAGTTTATTATGTCTTTATAAATTNAATTGATCTTTAAATTAAGATAATAACTTTTCAATANATGTGGGCGATATCGGATTCGAACCAATGACCTCTACGATGTCAACGTAGCGCTCTAACCAACTGAGCTAATCGCCCTGAAAAATATTTAAAAAGAACTATTGTAAGTTAAAAACCTTATTATAGCTTATAGGATCATTTAATATTTCTAAGGCTTTCAAAATATCCTTATCTTGCTTAGAAGTTTGTAAAAGACGTAATCTTTCNCCCCCAAAAAAATCACTAAACTCAACTAAGAGCCAGTGTTTTAAAGTCTCACTTTCTAATTCAAATTGGTTTATTGCTTTATTCTGAAAATAAGAATCTAAAATATCTAATGCACCTTGTACTTGGACACTATTTGAATCAAGTTTTACTAACATTTCTTTCATATCTAAATAATCAGATTCACCTTTCATTAAAATATCTAAATCTGTGGAAAGTAAATAATTCTCAAAATTGTACATTAAACTATCATCAGTCTCAACATCANTAATTGTATTATAATTATTTTTATTTTTTTGGACGAAATTAAAAAACAAACCCTGCCTCCATCCAGCACTCAAAATTGGTTTTGGAATATTTAGTTTAACCTTATAATCGGGAGTAACACCACCACCTCCTGAAACCTCTCTTCCTCCTTTAGTATAAAATATAGTATCTGCCTTAGCAGTATCAGCCAATATATTTTTTGGAAGATATCCAGGCTTTTGAATTAATCGGCCACTAGGTATATAATATTTAGCTGTGGTTANTTTTAAAGCTTTATCTTTATCGATATTAACAACAGTTTGGACTAAACCCTTTCCAAAAGTAGTTCTACCAATGACNACTGCTCTATCAAGATCTTGCATTGTACCTGCAATAATTTCACTTGCAGATGCACTNCCTTGATTTACNAATATAGTNATATTTATATCTTCAGGAACAANAGGTTTTTGTTTACTTTTATATTCTCTAGTTGATTTTTTTGTTTTTCCTTTTGTCCATACTAATATTTCCCCTTTTTTAATAAAAAGGTCTAAAATATTAACTGCTGAGTTTAATAGTCCTCCAGGATTATCACGTAAATCAAAAATTAAGCCTGTCATATCTTTTTCTATTAAATCTTGAAGTGCATTTTTCATTTCAACATCAGAATTTCTTGAAAACCTTGTCAGTCTAATGTACCCTGTCTGTTCATCTAGCATACCATAATAGGAAATATCTTTTACTTTTATTTCTTCTCTGGTTAAAACAAAATCAATTAAATCATTTTCACCATACCTCTTTATTCCTAATNTAATTTTTGATCCTTTTTTTCCTCTAATNAGTTTTGCAGCATCATCCATTGATAAATCTTTNGTATCAGTTGAATCTATTAAAAANATTTTATCNCCNCTTATAATNCCTGCTCTCTTTGCAGGTGAATTTTCCATGGGAGTAATTACTGTTAATCTTTTTTCTCGTTGACCTATTACAATTCCAACACCACCATACTTNCCCTTNGTNAGCATTTCAATGCCNCTTTTTTCTTCTTTTTCCATGTAGACTGTGTAAGGATCTAAATCCAANAGCATATTATTTATACTTAATTTAGTAAATGCTTCTATATCAATATCATCAACATAATTCATTANCAATTGTCTATATATATCATTTAAAAGGTTTTGATTATCTCTTACTTGACGGTATATATCTTTTTTTATAGCTCCANAAGAAATTATGGACACTAAAAAAATAATAAATAAATAAAGTGTTTTTCTATTTTTCAAATTTTTCTCTTTTTTATTGCNATGTTAAATNTATTCCAAATAATATTATGAATATATTCAGCANTAGGTTTACCATCTAAAGTGACAAAACGTTTTTTATTTTNGGATGCTAATTTAAGGTATTGATCACGAACTTGCTCTTGAAATTTATTACCTACTTTTTCTATTCTATCAAGCTCAGATTTTTTTCGTCTGTTTGATGCTAATTTTGATGATAAATCNATTAAAAAAGTAATATCAGGTTTTAATTCATACGTTGCAAAATTATTAATTTTATCTAAAAGATCAATACTCAAACCTCGTCCTGCACCCTGATATGCAATAGTAGAATCTATATATCTATCTGCAATGATCACAGATCCACTTTTTAATTTGGGTATAATAATTTCTTTGGTTAACTGAGCCCTACTTGCCATCATTAAGAGAGCTTCAGTTCTAGAATTCATTTCCCCTAATTNTTTGTCTAGTAATATTTTTCTAATTTTTTCAGATATAGAAGTACTACCTGGTTCTCGAACTAACAAATAATTGATTTTTTTTCTTTCGAACTTCTCAACTAACATTTTTACTTGAGTAGACTTTCCACAACCATCAATGCCCTCAAAAGAAATAAAAAGGGAGGGTTTAGAAATAGACATTTATATCATCCTTTCCAATAAGTAAGACACACTCTCCTTTTGGATTAATATTTGAATAATAATCAATTAAACCTTTTAAGGTATCTCTTTTAAATTCCTCATGCAATTTTGTTAACTCTCTNCAAACCACAGCTGGACGGTCNCCCAATATTTTATAAAGGTCATTTAANGTCCTAATGAGTCTTTTGGGAGATTCATAAAAGATAAGNGTAGCAGATTCATTTTTTATATTTTCAATTCTGATTTTTCTTCCTTTTTTTGGAGGTAAAAAACCCTCAAAGATAAATCTATCAGTTGGTAATCCTGCAGTCATTAAAGCTGCTAATAAAGCAGAAACACCGGGAATTGGAATAATTTTAATATTATTTTTTAATGTTTCCCTAATTAATCTATAAGCTGGATCTGAAATTCCAGGTGTTCCAGCATCTGATATTAAGGCGATATTGAAACCAGAGTTAATTTTTTTTAGAATTATAGGAATTTGTTTAGAACTATTATTCTCATGATAAGATAATAAAGAATTTTTAAAGTTGTAATGTTTTAAAATTATTCTTGAATGACGTGTGTCTTCAGCAGCTATAAAATCAACTGATTTTAAAACATCAACAGCGCGATATGTAATGTCACCTAAATTACCAATTGGAGTTGATACAACGTATAAATTACCTAGTTTTTTATTCAATACTAAAGTTTTTTAAGAGCCTTAGAAATTATCTCTATAGCAATATCTATTTCGTTTTTACTGATATTCAAGTGTGGTCTAAACCTTATAGAATTATGACCTGAGCCAAGAATTAAAGCTCCTTCTTTTTGAATTAAATTTATTAAATGGTCACGANTTTTAGNATTTGGAAGATCAAAGGCACACCATAAACCTTTTCCTCTTGAATTAGAAACTATTTCAATAAATTCTGACTCAAGTTTTTCTAATAATGAAAGTAAATATTTCCCATTTATGTAAGCTTTATCTAAAAGTTTTTCTTTTTCAATTACTTCTAGATATATNGTAAATCTAACCATATCAACTAAATTTCCGCCAAAGGTAGANTTTATGCGACTAGATTCTTTAAATACATTATTTTCTATTTCATCAAGTCTTTCACNACCTAANATGCCACANACTTGTGTTTTNTTACCAAAGCTCATTAAATCAGGAAATAAATTTTTATCTAATTTTCTAGTTTTAACATCTATAAATCGTTGATGAGACCACATTTTTCCTGTTATNCCAATTCCAGTCTGAACTTCATCAAAAATTAAGAGAAAATCATTTTCAAGNGATAANTCCTTTAATTGTATTAAAAATTCTTTTCGAAAATGGTTATCNCCACCCTCACCNTGAATTGGTTCAATAATTAAACCAGCGATGTCATCAGAAGATTTTATGAGTATATTTTTAATTTCACTGATTGATTTTTGTTCTAACTTTGTTACTTTTTCATAATTTGAGCTATTCATAGGAAAGCTCATATAAGGATTACTTACTNTTGGCCAATTAAATTTAGGGAAATATTGGACNTTTCTAGGATCAGGAGAATCAGTTAAAGACATAGTATACCCAGAGCGACCGTGNAAACAATCTTTAAAATGAATTATTTGATTTCCACCTTTAGGTTTCCCCTTAGATAGATTTAGCTTAACTTTCCAATCAAAAGCNGCTTTTAAAGCATTTTCAACCGCAAGTGCCCCTCCCTCAATGAAAAATGAATAAGGCAAGTAATTGGGTTGAGCAATCTCACCAAATGTATGAACAAAATTTGCCATCTCTGGNGAATANATATCAGAATTAGTAGGNTTATTTATTGCTGCTTTAAGNAATCTCTCTTTTTGATCGATAACATAAGGATGATTNTATCCNATAGACATTGAAGCAAACATTGAAAATAGATCCAAATATTCTTTGCCAGTATTTCCATCAACCAACCATGAACCATGACTTTTTTCTAAATCAATTACAGGAGACATACCATCAGCAAGCATATGATGACCTATTAATTCTCTAGCATTGTTGAAATTAATTTTCATTTTGACTCCAATTATTCACCAAATTCAAATTTTATACCTTGAGCNAGTGGTAATTCTTGGCTCCAATTTATAGTATTTGTTTGTCTTCTCATATATTGTTTCCAACTATCTGATCCAGATTCACGNCCTCCTCCAGTTTCTTTTTCACCACCAAATGCACCACCAATTTCAGCACCAGATGTTCCAATATTTACATTTGCAATACCACAATCGGATCCAACAGAAGATAAGAAATACTCAGCATTTCTAATATTAAGAGTAAATATTGATGAGGATAATCCTTGAGGNACATTGTTATGCATTTGAACTGCTTCTTCTAATGTATCGTATGTCATTATATACAATATAGAAGAAAAAGTTTCTTCTTGGACAATCTCCCAATCATTTTTTGCTTTTACTATGGTAGGTTTAATAAAAAATCCTTCTCCATCAATNACAGCTCCNCCATATAAAATCTCCCCACCAATTTTTTTAACTTTTTCAACAGCTGNTAAAAAATCAGAAACTGCANTTTTATTTATNAATGGTCCCATTAAAGTATGAGGGTTCAATGGGTCACCNATTTTAACTTGTTTATATGCTTTAATTAATTTATCTCTTAATAATTCATATTTTGAATTGTGAACGATTACTCTTCTTGTACTTGTACATCTTTGCCCTGCTGTACCAACAGCGCCAAATACTATTGCAGGAACTACCAAATTGAGATCTGCAGTCTCATCAACAATAATGCAATTATTACCCCCTAATTCTAAAATGCTTTTGCCAAAACGTTTTGCGACTGTTTCGCTGACATGCCTACCCATATTAGTTGAACCAGTAAATGATATTAAAGGTATTTTTTTATCATTTATTAATGCTTCTCCAATGTTTGATCCACTTCCAATTACTAGACTAAAGATATTGGGAGCATTATTTAAAGAAAGAACTTGATTGCAAATATTTTGAATAGCAATAGCGCATAGTGGGGTCGATGAAGAAGGTTTCCAAATTGTCGAATTGCCACAAATTGCAGCTATAAAAGCATTCCAGCTCCAAACTGCTACTGGAAAATTAAATGCACTTATTACTCCCACAATTCCAAGAGGGTGCCATTGTTCATACATTCTATGATCTTTTCTTTCAGAGTGCATAGTCTTTCCATAAAGCATCCTAGATTGACCCACCGCAAAATCTGCAATATCAATCATTTCCTGAACTTCACCATCCCCTTCTTGTTTGATTTTTCCCATTTCTAAAGAAATCAAACTTCCTAAAGGATCTTTATAATCCCGCAGAGCATTCCCCATTTTCCTTACTATCTGACCTCTTTCTGGGGCAGGCATTTTTCTCCATTCTTTTTGTGCAATTAAAGACCTTTCAACGATCTGATTATAATCCGATATGCTTGATTGAAAAACTGTGGATATGAGTTTTTTATTGGCAGGATTAAATGAACTGATCTTGCCTTGATCTTTTGTTTTAATCCATTCATCTGGACCAGAACAAGCACCAAAATTTTCTTCATTAATACCAAGTGTTTTTAGAAATTCCATATANTATAATCCTTTTATTACACTTCTAATTGAATTAGAAATAAGATCTATCTGCTCATTNGAAATCGTTAATGCAGGAGCAATTCTCACAGTAGTTTTATGTGTCTCCTTTGCATAAACCCCCATATTTAGAAGGCCAACAGATACTGCATGTCCATCCAAGTGTTTATTATCAAACATTTCAAAAGCCGTGAGCAAACCCTTTCCTCTAACTTCTTTAATTTTATCAGAAAATTCAGATTGAATTGATTCCATATTCATTATCAATCTTTCACCTTTTGATTTAGCTTTATCTGATAACTTATCATCAATTAAAACTTTAATTGCATAAACTCCAACAACTGAAGCTAACGGATAACCTCCAAAAGTAGAACCTTCACTTCCTGGATCAAGGACGTCGATAACATCTCTTTTACCAGCAACAAATGAAACCGGTAATATTCCTCCACCTGCTGCTTTTCCACAGCCCATAATATCTGGCTTTATATCATATAATTGATGAGCAAAATTAGCACCAGTTCTACCAAAACCAGTTTGAACTTCATCAACTGCTAATAATATATTGTGTTTTTTTACAAAGTTCGGAAACTTTTGGCAGATATTCATCATCAGGAACTATAACACCTGCTTCACCCTGAATTGGTTCAACCATAAAAGCTGAAATAAACTCTCCTTTTTTTTCAAATAAACTTCTTATTGATTCGACATTATTAAATTCGACTAATTCTATACCTGGAACAAATGGACCAAAATTATCTCGTGATCCTGGATCATCGGACATAGATACAGCCGTCAATGATCTTCCATGAAAATTTCCTGTAGCACCAACAATGATTCCTTTATCTTTTGGTATTCTTTTTTTAAGATAACCCCATCTTCTACAAATTTTAAAAGTTAATTCCCAAGATTCAACTCCAGCAACTTTCGGAATTACCTTATCCATATTTGTGACCCCGGTTGCGGAAAGAAGGAATGCACTCATATACTTATGTCTGATTGAGCGAGGTACAGTAGGTAGTTTTTCTTCTTTTAAATGGTGAATCACTGAATCAACAATTGTTTCATTTAATTGTCCTTGATTTACTGCAGAATAACAGCATAACCCATCAAGCAACTCAGACTCTATGTACTTTTTTACATCATCAGGATCTGGCTTTCTTGCTATTAATGTAGAAGAGTCTTTAACTTTTGAAACGACAACATTTTCTAACGGAGAGTAATTCTGTCCACCCTTATCAAGTTCTATTTTTTCATGCTCTCTTGGAGTGAGATCTCCAATTCTTACACCGTTAACAGTTAAATCATCACCATAGCCATTTATGTTTAATCCTGACATTTCAATTAAATCCCTATCCTGTTTTCTGATAGTAATAAATTACATATAAATGCACAAATAATTTAGAGGAAAAGCACGAAAACTACCTAGGTAGAGGTTGATCTAAATCAGCAACAACATACGCCATTATTGCCATGGCGGC